>JAHFBK010000127.1 GCA_023250035.1 Candidatus Dadabacteria bacterium | reverse complement strand
AAATAGAGGTAGTTAAATATCTTAAGATTTCTGAGATTGGTGTTATTCCAAATATACGAACAACTACAGGTAGCCTATACACGTCACCGTTGAAGCTATTTGAGTATATGGCTGCGGGAGTAGCAATTGTTGCTTCTGATTTGCCTTCAATACGTGAAATATTAACTGAGAAGGAAGCAGTATTTTTTGAGCCTGAAAACGAGCATGATTTAGCCTATAAGTTAATTGATTTAATTAACGATAAAATGAAAAGAGAACAGATGGGGTTTTTAATGAGAAAAAAAGTAAACGATTTTACCTACGATGAAAGATGCAAAAAAGTAACAGAAGTAATAAAGAGTATTATTTGAACTATGGTTGTTGGGCGCGCTATGAGAACGCTCACGAAGAATGGAAGTAAAGAAGATAAAGTGATGCTGATTGCTTCACTAGTCATACTTTCATGCGTAGTGTTAGGCTCTTTATTTTATGTCTTGTTTGGAAATCAGCTTATTGAGTCAGTATATAGAGGAGGGTTTTTAGATAAACCTATTGAAAGTAAAGAAAACCATGTACCCTTGGAACAAGTCAGGGTGGCTTTCTCTCGAATAGTCTTAATTTGCATCACAATACAACTGATAGTTGTGGTAAGTCTCTTACATCGTCGGACGCGGGGCATAATTAAGAGATTTTTCACTGCGACGACACACCCGATCAACCTAGCAGTATTTCGTATTGTATTGTTTTTTACCCTATTCAATTCGGTTGACGTCTCCGAAGTAGTTTGGTTCAGCCAGTTCCCTGTGGAATTACGATTTGCACCGACGGGTCTCGAATGGCTACCTGATTATCTACCTATCAACGAAACATGGGCAACGGCCTCCTCCACATTGTTTCGTGTGTTCTGTTTTACTGGGATGATTGGTCTTTTTACTCGTACTTCCGTATTGTTAACCTTGATGTTTGGTTTTTACGTGCTTGGTATTCCGCAATTCTTCGGTAAGATAAGTCATTACCACCATCTCATATGGTTTCTAGCGATCTTAGCGGTAAGCCGGTGTGGGGACGTGTTTTCATGTGATGCTATTTGGGCTGCTTGGAAACGAGCCGATCACGACGTCACTGATCCTCCAGGTCCTTCTCGAATCTATGCTTTGCCGTTACGTTTTGTATGGCTTTTAATAGGCGTTATATACTTCTTTCCTGGATTCTGGAAACTTGGGTGGGCTGGATTTGATTGGGCTTTGAGTGACAACCTAAAATTCAGACTGTATAAAACATGGCTCGAAGTGGGCAATTGGACACCTTTTTTCAGAATGGACCATTATCCTCTCTTGTATAAAATGGCAGCTATAGGAACCATCATTTTCGAAATCTCTTTTATTTTTCTTATTTTCTTCCCAAGACTTCGTATTTTGGCTGCTTTAGGAGGACTTGCATTGCATAACATGACTAACATATTTATGCGTATTCCATTCTGGTGGCTTCAAGCATGTTATGTTGTGTTGTTTGATTGGAACGCCATATTTCATCGCATTGGACGTTGGTTTTACGGAGAGGAAATGTATGTAGTCTACGACGGAAACTGTAAGATTTGCCGTAGAACCATTGCATCTTTAAGAGTATTTGACATCTTCGGTCGGGTGAATTACGTAAATGCACTTAACAAGGAAGCGATCAAAAACCATGGATTGCATTGGCTGGACTCTACCGATATTATCACCGACATGTATGCAATCGTGGGAAGGAAAAGTTGGGATGGCTTTTCAGCCTACCGGGCCCTGGCAACCCGCATTCCCATTCTATGGCCAGTATTGCCGTTCTTGTTCTTGTGGCTAATCTCAAAGATTGGAAATCACACCTACCGTCGTGTAGGGGATTCACGCACTTGTAGTATCGCTGATGCATCTTCACTGGAAATCGAGAGAAAATATACACTTTCCAGTCAGTTGCGCGTGCGAGCAGTTGTAGCGATCGGCGTCTTCTTACTCTTCGCGAATGTCTTATGTGGTGTTGGCCATGTGGTTTCTTCTTGGCCCTTTGCCTGCTATCCGACATTCGAGCGGATCATAGGGCCTGAAACCGAGATAGCATCTCTCAGAATATCTGTGCTGAGTTCAACGGGTGAAACCCTTCTCTTTGACGAACAAACGCTGAGTCGAAAATTCTATTGGACGAGGTGGTTGGGTTTAATCCAGCACATCCTTTCAACTGATGACGCTGAAAAAGTGCGCGTTCGTCTAAAGGCTCTCTGGCGACTGTGGGCGCAGAATGACTCTAGCCTTCAAGGGGCGGGTTCCGTCCAATTCTACAAGGTTATTCTTTTGCCTATTCCTCCTGAGCAGCAAAGAGCAAATCCGGTTCGCCGAGAGTTGCTATTTGAGTTGAAATTGTAGGTTATCCATGTTTTTTAAAAATAAGAGTAAAAGTAAATACGTTAATCGAAGGTTACTTGCTTAGGTTTAGTAAGGTTTAGTAAAAGAGGTAAATCAAGGTGAAAAACCGTATTATAGTGATTGGGTTAGATGCCGCCGACCCTGACCTGATCGAGAATTGGTCCAGAGAAGGGTACCTCCCAACTATGACTTCACTTATGACTCAGGGCTCTTGGGGAAGATTAGCTTCTCCAGCAGAGATATCAACGGGTCCTGCTTGGCCTTCACTTTTTGCTAGTGTTTCTCCCGCTAGGCAAGGAAGATTTTTCTACAGGCAGCTAAAGACAGGAACCTACGGTATTCATAAAAAATACGCAAATGAGATCAAGGCATCTCCATTTTGGCTTCAGTTAAGCCGTGCTGGGAAGAGGGTTGCTATAATTGACGTTCCTAAAACTTATCCTATTGAAGGTATTAATGGTATTCAGATTATAGGCTGGGGAGTACATAGTCCAAACTGGAAAAGGTCATCATATCCATCTGAACTCATAGAAGAGGTTTTGTCACGCTTTGGTACTTATCCAGTTCCTAATTGTGATGAATTCCGTCTTAAGAATGGTAGTCAGTATGAAAATTTTTATAAAAAATTAATCGCTGGAGCTAAGCAGAAAGGCTTAATCTCAGAATACTTCCTAGCTCAGGAATATTGGGATCTTTTCTTAACAGTGTTTGGGGAACCACACTGTGCTGGGCACCACCTCTGGCACCTTATTGATACAAACCATCCCGACCATGATCCTGAAATAAGTAAGGTTCTTGATAATGTAATGCGTGATATCTACTCAACAATTGACTCAGCTATCTCAAATCTTCTTAATGCTGCTCCTGAATCTACCTTTATAATTATTTCACCCCATGGTATGGGACCTAACTATAGTGGAGTACATCTACTACCGGAAGTCCTTACAAGGTTAGGGATGGTAGTAATGCCAGTAAGAGATTCTAAAAGCATATTTGCCCATTTCAGCAACTACATTTGGTCTAGATGGTTATTAAAAATACGTGATAAGTCGATCGAGATGTTACCATTAAAGATAATAAGCATGATAAGGAGAATACTTCCCCAAGATGTATGGGATAACTTAACGTGTTATTTATTGGCTGCAGGAAATGAATGGAAATGGAGTCGTGCCTTCTGTATTCCAGGGGATTTCCCCGGAGCAATTAGAATAAACCTCAAGGGACGTGAACCAAATGGACTAGTAGAGCCGGGCAAAGAATATGACGCTCTATGTGATGAACTTATCACAGAGCTTGAGAGTTTACTAAATCCGGATACAGGCAAAAAGGCTGTAAGTGAGGTATTAAGAATAGATAAGCTCTACCAGGGAGAACAACTATGGGAATTGCCAGACCTTATAGTAAAGTGGATTGGAGATGCTCCTATTAGAGCGCTTTATTCACCACGTATCGGTATTGTAATTGGTAACAATACTGATAAACGATCTGGAGAGGATAGATCAGATGGCTTTTTTATAGCTTATGGAAAGCATATCAGGCAGGGAAACACTGTTGAAGGAGGAAATATCATGGACATCGCTCCTACTATCCTCTATCTCATGAGTCAACCTGTTCCAGGAGATATAGATGGTAAGGTACTGTTAGATATCATTGAAGATGAGTTCAAGGTTAATAATCCTCTGCGTTATTTAGAGCCCAAGGCTAATTAAGCAATAGAAGGAAAATCTGGGCATGAATTAATGCTCTTTGGGTTGTTTTAGTATTAAAAAAGGTAAACATGACTCAAAACTCTGAACTTGTAGTAGTTATTATCCTTAACCTGAATAAAAAAGAGGATACTCTTAAATGTCTAGAAAGTGTCTTTAAATTGGACTACTCTCCTTACGAGGTCATTGTGGTTGATAACGGTTCAATAGATGGCTCAGCCGAGGCTGTCTCTAAAGCTTTTCCAGAGGTCCACTTACTCAGAAGCACTAATAACTTAGGAGCTGCCGGAGGACGCAATCTTGGAATCCGGTATGCCGATAAGAACTTTAACTATAAGTATCTTTTTTTTCTAGATAATGATACTTTGCTTGAAAATTCCATTCTCACTAGGCTTACCGAAGCTCTGAAGAATGACCAGGAAGCTGGATTTGCTTTCCCAAAAGCTTATAGAGCGCTCCCATCTAATATTATTATGTCGGTTGGTATATACGTTAATCTTTATACGGGTTCGATTTACGATATTGGTGTTGGTGAAATTGACCGAGGACAATATAATCGGCCTAGATATGTATCTGCATGTGGGGGTTTTGGTTTTCTAGCCAAAAGAAGAGTTTTTTCTCAAATTGGGTTGTTTGATGACATTTTTAATCCGTATGGATGGGAGGAGGTGGACTTGTCGTTACGGGCTAGGGAAAGGGGATTTCAGATTTTATATGTGCCTAATGCCCTAATTTATCATAAAGGTTGTAAAGTAGGTAGAGGGCCTTTACCAGAATATGAGAAATACAAAGTCAGAAACCTGTTTATACTGATGAGACGACATACAAGCTTATTACAGTGGATATGCTTTATTGTCTTTATTCCATTTAAGGCTTTTTCTCTTTTGATAGCGAGATTGTCTCACGGAGATTTAAGAGTAGTATTAGCACAATTTAGAGGGTTTGTAGATGGATTCATAAAAAGAGGTTAAGGTAACTTTAGAGGTAGAATTAAAAGAAAAAGGTTGTAGGGAGACTGCTATGAGTAAAAATCTTAGTGTGAATGGAAAAAGTAATCGGGTTATAGCAATTGGCTTAGATGCTGCTGATCCTTACCTTACTGAGCATTGGATTAAGCAAGGACATCTGCCAACGATTACATCACTTATAGATCGTGGCTCCTGGGGGAAGATTATGTCTAATACAGATATATCTAGTGGTGCTACATGGCCTTCCGTTTCTACTGGTACTTCGCCTGCCAAACATGGGATTTATTTCTATCATAGACAGTTAAAGACTGGAACATACGAGATTTGTAAAAAATACGCAGACCAAATTAAGAGGACTCCATTCTGGATTATACCTAGCCAGGCGGGAAAGAAGGTTGCTATTCTAGATGTTCCATTTACTTATCCGGTTGAAAGACTTAATGGTATGCAACTCGTTGGTTGGGGTGTTGAAGCTCCTAATTGGAAAAAATCTACGTGGCCGACTGAACTTTTTCATGACATCATCTCTCAGTTTGGTTCTCATCCCCTTGAAGGATGGTATCAACGAAGGCCTAATAGCGTTGATGAATGCGAAGAATTATCCAAGAGGTTGATTTCTGGAGCTAGGAAGAGGAGCTTGATCTCAGAGTACGTTTTAGACCAAGAAAATTGGGATCTGTTCTTAACTGTATTTGCTGAAACACATTGGGCTGGACACTTATTTTGGCATGTGATTGATCAAAACCACCCTGACTATAATCCTGATTTAGCTAGTGTACTTGGTAACGCTATTCTTGATGTTTATTCGGAAATTGATAGAGCTATATCTAAACTTATCGAATCTGCTTCCGGCTCTACTATAATAATCTTCTCCAACACAGGAATGGGGCCTAACTATAGTGGGTCACATCTACTGCCTGAGATACTTGATAGATTAGAAATGAAAGTAAAAGATTCTGAAAGTGGATTGTCCGCCAACTTACTTGGTAACTTATTGCCAGCCGGGAGATGGGGCTCATATACCATTAAAAGCCTTGAGAATTTGATATCAGTAGGAGTAATAGAGAAGATTAAGCAATTCATTCCCGAAGAGATATGGGATACATGGACAAGGCGTTTACTTGCTCTGGGAAATAATTGGAAAGTGAGCCGAGCCTTTTGTCTGCCAAATGACTTTGCTGGGGCAATAAGAATAAATCTAAAAGGTCGCGAGCCACACGGATTAGTAGAACAGGGCAGAGAATACAATGCTATATGTGATGAACTTGTAAAAGAACTT
>JAHFBK010000030.1 GCA_023250035.1 Candidatus Dadabacteria bacterium | reverse complement strand
ACTGGCACTGCCCCCTCAAGACAGCGCGTCTACCAGTTCCGCCACTTCGGCACGTTTCTTTTTAACGAGAAATTAAATTAGCATACAGTCGAAAAGGAAGCAAGGTCGTGATCCGTGAATAGTGGATCGTGAATTGGCAGTAAAAGACGAATCACGAGCCACGAAAACCGAACCACGAATGACGAAACTAAGCTCCAAATTTCTGAAGCCTTCTTGCGTGAGAAAGAATAAGAGTCATCGCATCTTTTGCCTTGAATATCCCAAGCTCTCCCTTGAGGCATTCCTTTTCAGAGAATCCTAAACTTACGCTGCCACGAGTGTAGGAAGAAGAGAGAAGGAAAGGTACTGGATGCCAGCTATGTGATTTCAAAACTGCAGGCGTGGAATGGTCGCCTGTAACAACCAAAACATCTGGTTTAAGATTCAATATTTCAGGGACAATGCTATCAAACTCTTCTATTACCTTAACCTTTCCCCAGTAGTTTCCATCCTCACCATAGCTGTCTGTCTTTTTCACATGGAAGAAGAAGAAATCAAACTCCTTAAAATGTCTTTTTAGCGTTTCAATTTCGCTTTTAATAGATGTATCCGCCACTTCTAAAACCTCCATCCCAACAAGTTTTGCAACACCTCGATACATCGGATATGCAGCCGTTGTAGCAGCCTTTAGTCCATAAGCCTGAGAAAACTGCGGCAGATTTGGATAAAGTGAAAAGCCTCGTAGAAGAAGGTAATTAGCTACCTTCTCATCTTTAATAACCCCTGCAGCTAGTTCGATAAATCTCTCTGCAACATGAGCCACCATCTCAGCCTCTTTCCTTCTTGGAGTTGGCTTAAGTGGGGCTTTTCCTTCCTTTTGAGGGTCTGTATCTGTAATATCATCTGCACCAGGGGGAAGAGGCTCAGGAAATGTAAGCACTAATGCAAATCTGTGCTCCATCCCAGACGTGATGGAAACCCTAACGCCGTCTATGCTTTGAATCCTTTCCCGAATTCTTCCAGCGATTCTCTTATTCTCTTCTGTCGGTATCCGATCTCCCCTTCTGTCTACAACAATTGGCTTTACCCCTTCATATTTCACTGTTGCGAAATTTCCACGAATTGCCACCTCACTGGGAGAGAGTTCGATTCCTAGCCCAAGTGCCTCTAAAACACCGCGGCCGATCTCATATTTAAGGGGATCATAGCCAAATAGTGCCAGATGAGAAGGACCGCTTCCTGGTGTAATACCACGTGCCACAGGGATATGAAGTCCACAGGCGCCACGCCTTGCAAGCTCATCCAGGTTTGGGGTAGAAGCCGCTTCAAGCTCCGTTTTTCCATCAAGGGGAAGCCCTCCAAGCCCATCTAATACGCATAGAACAATCTTCGAATCATTCGGAATTAACAGATCACGAATTATTTCCTGCATTGTGTAAGCTCCTATTTGGTATTTGATTTTGATGTAAGGAATGCACACCGTGCATTCCACGCCAGGGCTGTATATATGCAGCCCCTACATCTATCCTTCATCAAGCTCAAATTCCATCCCATCGTAAGCGGGCATGATACCTTCTGGAAGCTGTCTTGAAAGCTCATCGTATTCAAGCTCGTGCCCCATATGTGTAAGAACTGCAAGTCTAGGCTCAATACTACGAGTACGTTCAACAGCTTGATCCACGCTAAAATGGGCTGAGTGAGGTGTGTATCTTAAGGCATCAATTATAAGTAGGTCAAGCCCTTTCAGCTTTTTCATTGATTTTTCAGGGATTCCGCTACAGTCCGTAAGATAAGCCATCTTTCCTATTCTGTAACCAAATAT
Source organism: Candidatus Dadabacteria bacterium (assembly GCA_023250035.1). Lineage (GTDB taxonomy): Bacteria > Desulfobacterota_D > UBA1144 > Nemesobacterales > CSP1-2 > CSP1-2. Next base: position 18,044 of record JAHFBK010000030.1, on the reverse strand, counting down.
TAGCCAATCTGCATGATGGATCTCTATCGGGGTTATTCTTATCCCGTGAAAATCAAACTCATCCGTGACAGATGTTATTTCCAGTTGCGGTTTACCTCCCGCTGCATATAAGCCATCGAATATATATCTGAAGTTCATTTTTATTGTTGAAACCGTATGGGGGTTTCCATAGCAAGGTATTACCATTTTATTAACAAAGTTGTAAGTTCTAAGCTCATCAATGCCGTGTGTATGGTCAGCATGTGAATGGGTATAGAGAACAGCGTCTATTCTTCTTATGTCGTGGCTTAAAGCCTGAAATCTGAGGTCGGTGGAGGTGTCTATTAGTATATTTTTCTTATGGGTTTGGATAAAAACCGAAGTCCTAGTCCTTCTATTTTTCGGATTATTGGAAGTACAGGTAGAGCAATTACAGCCAATTATGGGGACGCCGGTAGAGGTACCGCTTCCTAGTATTATAACCCTCATTTGCAAAGTTTAGCACCTAGTCGCCCTCATTTCAAAAACCCTTATCTAATAGTTAAATTATGGAAAGGCAAGGGCGCCTCGGAATAACTATAAAAAATTTTTTTAAAAGTGGTTTACAAAGCCCTAAAAAACATTTATTATGTGATTAAATTGAGCATTAGGACCACTGCCCTAACGCTTTTTATAGCTTTACTTCTATTTCCCTACTCCCACCTATTGGCCGACCAGGGAAAGGACGAGGTCCTTTTTCAAGATTCAATAACTCTTTATAAAAACCTACAAGGAGATCCTTCAAAAGTAAGCAACTATGAAATTTGGTTTACCCTCGCACAGGCATTCTACAGCATTTACAGAACCTATCCTGATAGTCCTAATGCTCCAACTTCGTTATTCCTCTCAGGAAAGCTTTATGAACAAATGGGCAACAGGTTTAATTCAAGGGAAAGCCTAGAAAGGTCTATCGAACTCAATAGAGAATTTGTGCGGGTTTTTCCTGATAGCACCCTTACCGACGATGCACAGCTTAGGATAGCAAGAATCCTCGAAGGTTGGGATAAGTCAGGCGCCTATATAGAATATGAGAAGGTTGTAAGAGAATATCCAAAAGGTGATATGGTTGAGATAGCTAGAAAAAAGCTTGATCAGTTTGCGGCGTATAAACCAAAAGAAAACAAAATTACAGCAGAAAGTATTGAGAATGCTAAAACTCAAGATAATTCGAAAGGATTAGCCCACGTAAGCCAAATACGTCACTGGTCTACGGATGACTCTACAAGGGTTGTAATACATCTTGATAAGGAAATGGCATTCGACTCCCATCTCCTCAAACCCGACCCAGAAGGTGGTACGCCACCAAGGCTTTACGTTGATATAAAGGGCACCACTGTTAGCCGGAGTCTTGAGATGGAGCCAATCGAAAAAGGCTTGCTTGAGGACATAAAATTTGCAAGAAATACACTCGACACCGTAAGAGTAGTGCTTTACATAAGAAGCTTCAAAAATTATAAGGTCTTTCCACTATACGACCCCTTTAGAATCGTGATGGATATCTACGGCGATGAGATAAGTAGCGAAGCCATTGTGAAAAATAGTGAACCCGGAGAAGATAAGAGTCTCTCAGGTCTCCCGAAACTAGATGGAAAAGACATTTCAGCCCTGCGGGGAGCGCTTGGATTAAAAGTCAGAACCGTTGTGATAGACCCCGGACACGGAGGTCACGACCCAGGAGCAATCGGTCCAACAGGTCTCAAGGAAAAGAATGTAACACTTGCTATTGCAAAAGCCCTAGCGAGAAAACTAGAACAAGATGGAAGCGAATTCGGAATCACACGCATCGTTCTTACGAGGGAAGATGACAGATTCATACCGCTTGAAGAAAGGACCGCTATAGCGAAAAAGGAAAGGGCAGATCTTTTTGTGTCAATCCACTGCAACGCCGCTAGGAATAATAATGCCCACGGTATTGAAACCTATATACTAAGCTTCACAAATGACCCTCGTTCACTCGAAGTTGCAGCCCGTGAGAACGTTACAACGACAAAAGGCATCAGTGACCTAAAAGACATTATAAAGAAATACCTTCTCAATTCGAAGATTGACGAATCTAAAAGGCTTGCTTCCCATGTTCAGGGTTCGGTTACGACTAACGTAGCAAGAAAATATTCAACCGTAAAAAGTAAAGGCGTAAAGAAGGCCCCCTTCATAGTATTAATTGGTGCTGATGTTCCGAGCATACTTGTAGAAACATCATTCATTACAAACCCACGGGAAGAAAAAAGACTAAGGAATACAGATTATCTAGACGAAATTGCAGATGGTATATTTGCAGGTGTAAGACGCTACTCAAATGAGGTAGAGACAGCATCTGTGGCACAGTGACCCCTTCCCTATAGTAATAATCCTTTATAATTGTTCCAACCCACCATTTAACTGTCTCCATTTTTAATAGAACCTGTGGTAGAATATAATTAAAGTTACATAAATTGGGGAAGGATGCCGTTATGAGGATAGAAAAGAGAATTTTAATTAACTCAATTGTTTTCATTCTTCTTCTATTTATACCAGCTTACTTTATAGCATATGCGGAAACAATTGAAGATGAATCCCTTACAAGTGAAGAAATTATCCTAGCCGAAGAAGCAGATGAAGGATTTGAGAACAATAGTGAATCCAATCTTGAGCTTACAACCTTTCCCAATCCTATTTTCATAGAGCCAGTTTTCATTCTCTCTCCGTTTTTCTTCGCAAGTCCGTTCTTCTTCCACGGGTTTATTGCAGCTCCCGTCTTCATTAACCCGTTCTTTTTTTCCTTTGGATTCTCCTTCTTCACAGACCCGTTCTTTTCCTCTTTTGGTTTTCCATTCTTCTTTAATTGCCCCTTCTTTTTCTCACCATTTGCCTTCAATTCATTTATATTCTTCCCACACCATCACCACCATCATTTTCATCATGCTCATCATATAGCGCATGATAATGCATCCAAAATAGTCAAAACAGGCGTACCTATTAATGAACCAGTAATAAATCGTGTAAATAACGGCATAGGTTCAACACAGGATTTACAAAATCAACTAAAAGCACCAGGTGCTTTAAAGACCAATATAAATCGAACAGTAGATAATAATTCTGTTATAAACCAAACCGATTTTGCCACAGAGCGTGCTAGAAAAAGGATTTTGCCTGGCAATAATTCCACTTTCAAATTTGGGTCAAAAGTTGATAATAATGAAACGGATTTCAGATTATTTGGAGGTCAAAATAGTACGTTTCCTTTAAATAGCAGTGGTTCAAACGCAATGACCTTAGAGAATAGAACACATTCCAATAATCCCATGAAAAACTCTGGTGGAAAGCTTAGAAGCTATAATAGGGACAACAGTAGTACTGAAACAAACAATAAAAATGGCAACCCCATGTCATCCAATTCTCTTTTCAAAAAGAACCATCGGAGCCAAATAGGCACATCAAATTTCTCAAGCAAATTTAGAAGCCATTCATTCGATCGAATCGGCAGAACATCAATCGGCAAGATGGGTGGTTCATTTCAGAGATTTGGAAGGAGATAAACCTTGTAGTTTTTACCATCATGGACCTTTAATTCTAATCCACTTCTAATTGGATATAATCCTATTTTACCTTCAATATACTTAGAATCTTATGAGCAAGAATAGAGAAATCGGAGATATTTTCGATAGCATTGCAGACATGCTGGATCTTCGCGAAGATAACCCTTTTAGAATCAGAGCATACAGAAACGCAGCCAGAAATATAAGAGAACTCTCCGAAGACATTGAGAAACTTGCAGAAAGGAATGAGCTTACTAAAATCCCCGGAATAGGAAACGACCTCGCAGAGAAGATTAATGAATTCATCACCACAGGAAAAATAAATCACTACGACGAATTAAAAAAGAAGGTTCCAGAAGGGCTTGTGGAACTTTTAGCAATTCAGGGCTTAGGTCCAAAGACCCTGGCTAAACTAAATAAAGAAATTGGTGTCAAAAACTTGGATGATCTTGAAAGAGCACTTGAGGGAAAGGAGATTTTAACACTTAGAGGTATGGGACAGAAAAAGATTGAGGATATAAAACGTGGGATAGAGCTTTTAAAACAGAGTGGGGAAAGGATGCCACTTGGAATTGCCCTCCCGCTAGCTGAAGAAATTATCTTTGAAATAAGTAAAATCCCAGGCACAGAAGGAACGGTTGCAGCAGGTTCGCTAAGACGCATGAAGGAAACCGTAGGAGATATTGATATTCTTACAATGGCGAAGAACGGAGAGCGTGTTATAAAGGCTTTTACAAAGCTTTCTCTTGTCAAAGAGGTTTTAGCAGCAGGGGATACTAAAGGAAGCGTAATTCTAAAAAACGGGATGCAGGTAGATCTTCGTGTAGTAGAGCCAGGATCATATGGTGCGGCTCTTCAGTATTTTACCGGATCGAAAGCACATAACATAAAACTTAGAACAATTGCCCTAGAAAAGGGCCTCAAAATAAACGAGTACGGTGTCTTCCGAGGAACAGAGAATATAGCCGGAGAAACAGAAGAGGAGATTTATCAAACCCTAGAGCTTCCCTGGATTCCTCCAGAGATTAGAGAGGATAAGGGTGAGATTGAAGCCGCATCGGATGGAAAACTACCAAATCTTATCGAGCTTAGGGATATTAGGGGTGATCTACAAATGCACTCTAAATGGAGTGATGGTAAAGCAACAATTGAGGAAATGGCTCTCCGTGCAAGAGAGTTAGGTTATGAATATATCGCTATGACTGACCACTCTCCTTCTTCGAGGATTGCAAAAGGGCTTTCAGTTGAAAGACTCTATGAAAAGAAAAAAGAGGTTGAGGCAGTAAATAAAAAATTAAAGGGAATTAAAACTCTTATGGGAGCGGAAGTAGATATAAAAGGCGACGGCTCACTTGATTATCCTGATACGGTTCTAAAACACTTAGATATTGTGCTTGTAGCAGTGCACAGTGGATTCAAAATGGATCGTGAATCCATGACAAAACGGATAGTAAAAGCACTACAAAATCCCTATGTCCATGCCCTTGTTCACCCTACAGGAAGGCTAATCGGAGAACGTGAGGCATATGAGGTGGATATGGATGAGGTTATTAAAACAGCTAAGGTATTAGGAAAGGCTCTTGAGGTTAATTCCTATTACCTAAGACTCGATTTGAATGATATTAATGTAAGGAAGGCAATCCAGATGGGTGTTAAGATAGTAATCTCCACAGATGCCCATCTTCCAGATCAGCTCGGCATGATGAGGCTAGGCGTCGCAACAGCTAGAAGGGGGTGGGCAGAAAAAAAGGACGTTATTAATACTATGGATTTGAAAGGGCTTACTAAGTGGCTAAACAGTGTTCGAGATAAATGAGAAATAAAGTAGGGGCACGTTGCAACGTGCTCCTACACCGTATCTGTGAATATATTCTAACCAACCTCTTGCGTTGACATTTGGATAGGAATAATCCACTTCGGGAAGGTGATGATGAGTTTGATAGATGGTAGAAGGTCAATTTAAAATTAAGGGCAATTCGACGCATATAAACGTAAAAGACGGTTAAATCTACTAAATGAAAACAGGAACAAAGCGAATCTCCAAGGGAGAGGCAAAAAGAAGGGTTGAAAAACTTAAACGTGAGATAGAACGTCATAACTATCTATACTATGTAGAAAGCAATCCTGAGATTTCAGATGCTGAATATGACGCATTGTTAGAGGAGTTAAGAAATCTCGAGGCACTTTATCCAGAGCTAGTTACCCCAGATTCACCGACGCGACGTGTAAGCGGTTATGTTGCCGAAGGATTCAATCTTGTCGAGCACCGCGTTCCAATGATGAGCATAGATAACATCTCAACAGAGGATGATGCGCTCGAGTTCGATAAGCGTGTAAAGAGGTTCCTCGGGATAGAGGTCTCACAAAAATCCTCCCAAATGAGTACTTCGCGAGATCTAACACAAGATATTGGATATGCAGCCGAACCCAAATTCGACGGCGTTTCTGCATCTCTCACTTACGAGAATGGAGTATTTATTCAAGGCGCTACGCGTGGAGACGGCAGGGTCGGTGAAGATGTTATGATAAATTTAAAGACCATAAAAACAATACCACTTAGGATTTCGGACTCTGGATATCGGATTTCGGAAAATATTCCACATTCGACAATCCGCATTCCAAAATTCATAGAAATAAGAGGAGAGGTTATTTTGCCAATAGAGTCCTTTAGAAGGCTAAACAAGGAGCTTAGCGAAGCGGGAGAGCCAATTTTTGCAAACCCAAGAAACGCCGCCTCAGGTTCACTTCGGCAGCTTGATTCAGGCATCACAGCTAAAAGACCCCTTGATTTCTATGCCTGGGGGATTGGCGAGGTTATAGGATATGAATTTAAAACCCAGTGGGAGATCATTCAAAAGCTCAGAGGTTGGGGGTTTAAGACAGAAAAGAGAATCATGCACTGTAAAAATATAAATGAAGCAATTTCCTATTACCATGAAATGGAGTCTATAAGAGATGACCTACCCTACGAAGCCGACGGCGTTGTGATAAAAGTAGATAGATTAGACTACCAAAGGGAGCTTGGCACAACAGCTAAACACCCGCGATGGAGCATTGCATACAAGTTTAAACCACGTCAGGCTACAACTAAAATCCGAGACATAGTCGTTCAAGTTGGAAGAATGGGGTTACTTACGCCTGTTGCGAATTTACACCCAGTTAAAATCGGAGGTGTGACTGTAAGACGTTCTACCCTCCATACCGATGAGCTGATTAGAGAAAAAGATATAAGAATCGGAGACACAGTGCTTGTAGAAAGAGCGGGAGACGTTATACCCGAGATAGTGAAACCCATAGTCGACAATAGAACAGGAGAAGAAAAGCCCTTCATTATGCCTAAGTCATGTCCCTCCTGCGGAACGAAGGTAGAGAGAGACGGAGCTTACTACTACTGCCCTAACCTTTCGTGTCCCGCACAACTAAAAGGCAGGATAAAACACCTTGCATCCAGAAGGGCGTTTGATATTGACGGGCTTGGCGAAAAGATAGTTGAGCAGTTTATGAAAGAAGGATTAATCAATGATTTAGCTGATATCTTCTACTTAAAAAAGGATGACTTTATTGATCTTGAGAGATTCGCCGAAAAATCGGCTTCAAACCTTGCAGAAGAGATTGAGAAGAGTAAAAGAATCACGTTTGATCGCTTTATTCATGCTCTAAGTATACGTCATGTCGGTGAGAGGCTTGCTCAAGTACTTGCACAAAACTTCCCCAATCTTGATGCCCTTATAGAGGCTTCTGTAGAAAGACTAATGGAAATTCCAACGGTTGGGCCTGAAGTAGCTAAAAGTATCGTGGACTTTTTTAAAGAGAAAAAAAATAGAAGGGTAATAGAGAAGATGCTGGCTGCAGGTGTGAAGGTTGAATATAAGCTTAAAAAGGTAGGGGCAATTCATGAATTGCCCCTACGGGGAAAGACATTTGTTTTTACAGGTACGCTTAGGTCAGTTGCTAGAGATGAAGCAAAAAGGTTGGTTGAAGGGCTGGGGGGTAGAGTTTCCACATCAGTAACCAGGAAAACCGATTACGTGGTAGTAGGAGAAGACCCAGGCTCAAAGCTAGATGTTGCTAAATCCTTAGAAATTAAGACCATTGATGAGGAAGAATTCAAAAAACTAATAGGATGAGTAACATCAATTGAACAAAATAGTCATAAATAGAATAATGGTACAAATCATGATGTGATTTTAATTCCTTCCCACTTGCGAGGAAGATTGGGCTGTTTTTATCCCTTCCCTCCTAAGCGGGGGAAGGGTAGGATGGGGGATAAATGAATAAAATAAAAGCTAGGGAGTTAAGGAAAAACCCGACTGAGGCTGAAAGGAAATTATGGAAACATCTTCGCCTCCATCAGATCGGAGGTTATAAGTTTCGTAGGCAACAGCCCTTAGGACAGTACATCGTTGATTTTGTCTCCTTGGAGAAAAAGCTTATTGTTGAACTGGACGGAGGACAACACAGCGAACAGATTGTTTACGATGCAGAACGAACCGAATGGTTAGAGGCTCAGGGATTTCGAGTTCTCAGATTCTGGAATAACGAAGTTTTGAAAGAAATTGAGGTTGTAAAAGAGGTGATAGCAAAGGAGTTAGGTTTAATTAAATCCCCCTACCTTAATCCTCCCCCACAAGGGTGGAGGAAATCTGGGTAATTGGTGCTCCTTGCTAACCATTATTAACCTTTCATAGTCTTCCTCTGCCTCAATATCTCATAAATCATTATCCCTGCTGCAACAGAGGCATTAAGACATGAAACCTCTCCTAGATTTGGTATAGATACAAGAAAATCGCATCCTTCTCTTACTAGTCTCGTTAACCCCTTCCCTTCACTCCCCACAACAAGGGCTAAATCCAAGGCTCCAAATTCTTCTGCAAAAACAGATTTAGTAGCAGAAGGGTCAGCTCCCACAAACCATACGCCCTTCTTCTTTAAATCTCTTATTGTAATAACAAGATTTACCACCCTCGCAACTGGCACAAAACTCACCGCTCCTGCCGAGGCCTTTACAACAGCAGGTGTCACAGAGGCGGCTCTATCTTTAGGGATTATTACACCGTGTGCTCCAAGAACATTGGCTGTCCTTATTATTGCTCCTAGATTCTGAGGGTCTTCAATGTGATCAAGTAAAATGATAAGGAGTCTTTCTCCCTTTTTCTTTGCGTTGCTTAGAATATTATCAACATTATTGTACTCAAACTCCGAAATCCTAGCTGCGATCCCTTGATGACTCGAAGTACCAGTGATTCTTGAGATTGCATCACGTGGAAGAAATGAAACCTTTACATTCTTCTCTCTTGCGAGTCTTATAATATCTGAAATCCTTTCTTTCTCTAACTCCTGAGAAATTAAGATTTCTTCTATCTTAGACAATGTTTGGGAAATAGCTTCTTTTACAGGGTTTTTTCCGTAAATGATCAATCTTACTGTACCTTAGGTTGTGAAGGACTCTCTTCAGAAATATCACCCTGAGTACTACCAGTGTCAAAATTCAGCTCTGCTTCTTTTATCTTGTTCAAGATATTGTCATTAATCCACTTTTCATCCCACCACTCAATTGGTAGGACTGGAACCCCATCTACGAGCACCGCGTAATGTAGATGGTCCCCTGCTGCAAGCCCAGTATCACCAGTTCTTCCTATTATCTGCTTTTTCTTGATTGTATCTCCAACCTTTACATCAATTGAACTCATGTGACCATAAAGTGTAGCGATACCTAGTCCATGATCAATTATCACTGTATTTCCATATATCCCTAAATCCCCTGCAAATAAAACAACACCATCGTTTGCTGCCTCAATAGGATATTTTTGTGTTACAGCCAAGTCATAACCCAGATGGTACTGATTGTCTATTACCTCTCCGTTGTAAACATAGGTTCTTGCATCTGCAAAATTAGCTTCTACCTTCGAGTTTGTAAGCTGATGAAAATTACCTTTCCATAGAATCTCATTCCTTGAATTTTCACCGATTTTTTTGATCTCCTCCTCGTTTTTCTTTCTAAGCTCTCGGTTTACTTTAAGGAAAGATTCCTTAAGATCATTACCTTGATTTGAATCATCCCCTAAGAGTGGAACTACTTTCCTTTCAATGAAATCATCACTGATATCGAGGGAGCTTTTTCTATACTTAATGTCCTTTAATCTATAGAAGAATCCTACCTCTTTTGAATTTCCAGCGCCATCCTCAGCAATAACCACTATTTTTTCATCTGTAGGTACATTGTAAGGATAAGCAAATATAGCGATATAAACATCAGGGTTATTGAAGTACCCTTTATGTCCCTTAAAGAAATAATCACTGATTTTAACACCGCTCTTAACAGAATCTTTAGAGGTCTTATAAATCACAGCCCCTGAGCCGCCGAAATTAATGTAGTTCTCTCTACTAAGCACTTCAACCCTAGGAGGGGTAACATCAATCTTGACATCTTTACTTAATGTTGTCTTATTACCTTTAAAAAATCCCCAATATGAACCATCAACAGCCGTCACTCGTATTGTAGCAGGGGCATCTTTTATGCCAAGTTTCTTCGAGTCAAGTGAGATAGTAAAATTCTTATCCATCACTGGTTGTGAATAATCTTCTTGGATCAATGGAAACTCTCCTTGCTCGTTTGTTATTACAATAGAAACACTTTTTAAACCTTTCCCTTTGTCTTTTATCACAACATCAAAGGGACGAAGCCCTATAAACTCATAGTCAAGTTTTATTTCCAAGGTTGGCGCATGCCATTCAAATCGAGGAAAAATGAATATGAAACCGCCTATTATTAGTGCAAAAAATAACAAATAAAGAAACGTCTTTCCTATGCTTGTAAATTTATTTTCTCTTCTCATTAAAAATCCCCTTTAAATTTAGTAGAATCAATATTATTATACAGTGTATCTCAATAGGGCAACATGGAAGAAAGCTTTTTAAATACGAAAAAGATTTTATTAATTAGATATATTTATTTAAGACTTTTTAAATGCCTTAGAATTTTAAGATGATCGCAAATAAATCATAAACATAATAAGCTAATCCACTTATTAATCCCTTAAGGACTTGAGTTTGTTACAAAACCTTTAGGAGGTGGCCAATGGCAGAGCGTGAGTTTCAGGAAGATATAGAAACCGTAAAGGAGGATATGGTTAAGCTTCGCACAGACATGACAGAGCTAGCAAAGAAACTGATTGACATAGGAAAGACTGAAGTTAAAGAAGCCAAGGAGAGATTAGAAGTCGAAGCACGAGACCTTATAAATGGATTGGTTGAGGAGTTAGATGAGATTGGTGAGAAGGGGAAAAAGACAGTTAAGACAATGGAAAAAGAGGTTAAGGAAAAACCCCTCTTGAGTTTGATATTGGCCTTTTTAGTAGGGTTTCTAATAGGCAATCTTCTTGATCGTAGGTAGGATCTAGAAACCCTATTGTAGGGGTTTGATTAGTCAAACCCTTTTTTGGCAATATTCTCAATCGTAGATAGATCTTGGAAACCATGATTAAGCTCATCATCCCGCTTCTTCAACTACTAGTTAGCGAATCTAAGACAGTACGTAAGATTATGTTACGGATTGGAATAAGTTTTTTCCTTTTAAGTATGGCCTTGGCTTTCATGGTGATTGGGCTTGGATTTATTATCTGGGCCCTTTATTTATACCTGACTAATTATCTCGACCCACCTATATCAGCGCTTGCCTCCGGTTTGCTAATCCTTCTTCTTGCTGGAGTTATGGTATTTATTGCTAGAAGACTAACCCGCTTCCGAATTTCATCACTGGCTAACCTCTCATGGGTTCGGCTACACCCAAAGCAGGCTACATTAGTAGTATTACTTGCAGGATTTATTGCAGGTGCCTCTTCGAAGACGCGCGAAGCCTTTACTGAGGGACTTGTATGGCTGCTCAGGCGAGGCCAAACCTAGAGAACATAAAATAAGACAACGCCTAAACGATAAGAAAATTGGTAGGCATAAAGGGACAATTTGCGCTCAAATTCTGAGCCTTATTTTTCCTTTTCTATCGCAGGACAATTCACTCATGCATTCTCGAAGTTTAGGTAACAATTAGAAGGATATAAAAGAAATTACTAAGGAAAATTGGTTTACAATAGAAAAACGACCCCAAGTGACCTTGTTCTTTCTGAAAACCATTGCTTTCCTTCCCCTACTTGATTTGACCTTTCGGTCTCCTCTTTCAGTACTTAGTAGTTTTTGGTTTTCAAACAAATCAGCCTTAGCCCCTTGGAGCCGCTTACTATTACTTATACTGAAAATTGTGCTCAATGTCAAGTAGAAATTTATTTAAGAAGAAAATTGATTAGCATTAGGAAGTTATGAATGCCAAACCATGTTGGTTGACACGGAATGCTCCTCAACTACCTGTACCTGCATCCTCAGTACACAGATGTTCTAAAGGAGCAAATTCTTAGGTAAGTATGGCGTCACTTTTATTTGGTCTTAACAAAACCTTCTAACATCTCAGTAGCCTTCTTTAGTTGTTCTATCCATCTTTCCTGAATATTCTGTAAATTCTGGAGGAACTCTTTAACCTGGCTAGGCAGACTCACTCCTGACAGTAACTTATTGGCTTCTTCTGTTTGCCTTCTTTGCTCCTCAATCATCTGGCTTATTACCTTTCCAATTGTTTCTACAAAAATTCTTGCCCACACTTCTTGAAACCTTTTAGATTCTTCTAAGAGCTTCTGATGGTATTCTAGAATAGGTTTAGCCATCTTCTCACTTCTTTGCTGATAATCTAAAAAGGGCTTTACTATTTTTTCCATGTGCTTCGGATACTCAAGAAATGGTTTAGCCAGCTTCTCCATTTTCTTTCTCTGGTTTTCAAAAACACTCAAAAACTCACTAAATGGATCCTTAGGACCTTTCTTTTGTGCCATAGACTTGCCCTCCTCTTTTTATCTTATGAATTACTTATACTACATTAATTATGGCACAAACTGTTTTATTAAATCAAAAATTGAAACCGAGGTAGGGGCTGAACATCGTTCAGCCCATCTCCTCTATAAAAAGTTCATTACTCCCTGAAAGGGATTGAAACCTAGTGAGGAAACAGGGGACAGAAGACGGGGGACAGGTAGAAAAGATCATTACTTCCTGAAAGGGATTCAAACGAACTTTTGTTGACTTTGCAATATAAGGTATTACTATTACAATTTGTAATACTTTTTAATGAGGTAATGAATTAATGAAAGCTTCTACTTCGATAACGGTGAAAGGTCAGGTAACCATACCTAAGGAAATAAGGGAAGAATTGGGTCTAAAACCAGGGGACAAGGTTGTTTTTGAAAAGGAGGCTAATACTATTGTTCTGAAGTCAGCTAAAACACTTCTCGATTTCAGAGGATATGTTAAAGCAGAAAGATACATCTCTACAGAAGAAGCTAGAAAGATAATCAAACAGAAAAGGGGGGAAAAGATAAAAGAGGAACTGAAAAAGTGACAGATATTTTTATGGATACAAACCCTTTTATAAGATATTTCACGAATGATATTCCTGAGCGTGCAGAAAAAGTAGAAATAATCCTTAAAAGAGCACAAAGGGGAGAAATCAAACTCATCACGAATGAAGTAATTGTGACAGAGATCGTGTGGGCACTTGAATCGGTATATGAGATGAAAAGGAACCAAATTTACGAGCTCCTTCAAGCAATATTTAACACCCGCAATCTCAAGATTTCCAATAAGGCCGTTTTAAAAGAGGCATCAGAAGTCTATAAAGATAAAAATATAGATTTTATTGATGCCTTCACAGTCTCCTATATGAAGGCTAAGGGTTTTAGGAAGCTCTACTCCTTTAATAAGAAGCATATGAAAAGGATTGATTGGATAGAGCTTGAGGAACCTTGAAAAAATGCAAATCTTTATATCCCTTTCAAAGATTGCTAAGCAAATATAGCTTTAGTCTATCTCCTGAGCCGCTTGTAACCTGTACTAGAAGTCTTTATAAGTTCCTCGATTTTTGCTTCAAGTTTTTCATATCTTTCTTTTAACTCTTTAATCTCTTTCTTAATCTCGCCGTATTCATTTGACGTAGCTTCAACTCTGCTCCCTTTGGTTTTTATGAGTGAATATTTTTCTTTATTTATGTTTAAGCTCAGTATATCAGGTCTTGAAAAGTGTCCCATAGCATCTATTACTGCCTTAGCCCTTATAATTATATCCATGTCAATTTCGGCATAAAGGATTCCTTCTTTGTCGTATAGAGGGCCAGCAATGTACTCTCCCCTTGGATTTATTATTCCGCTTCCGCCAGGAAAGTCCCACTTTGTGTATTTCTTAAGAGGAAAGCTATCTGGAACCATATCCTCATTAATGTAAAGAGATGCTGCAATTACAAACACCTGCCCCTCAAAGGCGTATTGTTTACTTGCGAAGTCCATTGTGGGTTTGACAAAACCATGCCCCGCCCAAAGGCCAGCGTGTATCTGTTCCCCTTCGGCAAACATCGCATATTTGGCTAAGGTCATATGATGCTCGTAGCAGAAAAACCCCCCTACCTTTCCAAGCTCAGTATCAAATACTCTAAGGTCACTTCCATCACCCATCCCCCATATGCACTTTTCACTGTCAATTGACATGAGTTTCCTGTGTTTACCAAGGATCGTACCGTTTTTATCTATATAAAGTATTGTGTTATAAAGAGTGCCACCATCTCTCTCATTCATACCAATAATCACATAAGCCCCAGCCTTTTTTGCGGCTTCTCGAAGCTTATCCGTATCTTCGCTTGGAATTTCAACTGAGTTTTTATAAAGCACTGTGTAGGCATCCAAAACAAGCTTTCTTTCGGGTCCCGTTCCCAAGTCTTTAGGCCAGTATGGATAAGTGGGGATAAAAGCCTCTGGAAAGACTATTAAATCAGCTCCATTATCCCTAGCTTCTTCTATTAAACTGCAGGCCTTACCTATTGTCTCTTCTTTGTTTAAAAAAACAGGCGCTGTTTGCACAGCAGCGGCAATAAACTTAGTATATTCTTTTCCCATCTCATTAACCTCATATGTTGATTATGTCCTTTAATTTTACTTCATTTACAAAGGAAAAAACAGTTAAACTTTTAGATTATTAACCTTATCAAACTAAGGCTACAAGCTCACTGATACACCGTTCAGCCAATAGTAAAGTAGGACCATATAGTATGAAACAGGAAAAGTAAAAATTAGACTATCGAATCTATCAAGTATGCCCCCATGGCCAGGAAGAATTCCCCCTGAGTCTTTTGCTTCAGCGCTTCTTTTAATCAATGATTCCGTTAAGTCACCAAGAACAGCAACAATTCCTATTACTAATCCAAATAAAATAACCCAGTGGTATTCGATAGGGGATTTAAAAATTAAATTTGCTACAATAGCTGCTATAGCTGAAGAAATAATGCCTCCAATTGTTCCCTCGAGTGTCTTTCCAGGGCTTACATGTGGAATCAGCTTTCTTTTTCCCTTCCATCTTCCAATGAAATACGCTCCAGTATCGTTTAAGAAGGTACAAGAAACGACAAGGAAGATATAGAAAAATCCTGCACCACTAAGACCCTGAACAGTTTCGGCATAAGTTTTAAGGTTTGAGTAATGATCTATGTTTCTAAGTAAAATCGCATGACTTAAAAACCATCCTATATAAATAATCGCAAAAAGACCCGTGCTTAAAGCAATGATTACGTTAGACAATTCCTCTCGTCTTAATGTTAATAAAAAGGTAATTATTACTGCGAATGAAAAGACAACTGCAAAATAGAAATACCCAAAGTATGCAGCTATCCCTAGCGCTAAACTGAATGCTATTCCTAATTCCCTTTCAGATTGAATGCCTTTTGCTTCTAAAAGCTTAAAAAGCTCTATGTTTCCAAATAAAATAACCAAGAGAATGAGGATAAGAAATGGAATTCCATCTAAATAAAAAATGAAATAAAGGAGAGGTACTCCAACTACGGCTGTAAGGACTCTCTTAGTCAGGTTGCTCATGGTTATTAAGCGGATATACTTTCCATAAAAAAAGGACTAAAGCAAATTATGTGGTCTTAAGCCACGGAGGACACAGAGCACACGGAGAGAGGTCATTGGTCGTTATTCTTTGGTTTTTAGACAAACAGTAAATAACTAATAGTTAATGAATAATTACTCTATGTTCTCTTTTTTCTCTATGGCTAAATTAGCGCTCTCTGGGGTTCTGTATTCGAATCACGAACCCACCACTTGCGGTGACTATTAGAAGTGACTAGTATGAATGAAATAAAACTATTATATAAACCAGAAAATAAACTTATGAGCCTTGCTGCCCTCATCTCCGGCACAGGTACAAACTTGGTAGCGCTTTATGAAGAACAGAGGAGATTAGAAAAATCTGGAGAGAAAAACTATGGAAGAATCGACGTAGTTTTTACAAATGTTCCAAACTGTAAAGGAGCAGAACGGGCAAAAGAGTTTGGAATTCCTGTGGTTAGTCTAAGTTCAAAATCGTTCTTTGAGATTCTACAAAAAAGCCCTGATAATAATGAGGCGAGAGACTTCTATGATTCAGCCACGATTACTCTAATAGAAGAGATATGTTGTCCCGACCTAGTTGTTCTAGCTGGTTACAGAAGACGACTTGGTAGTATTTTTATAAGTAGATACGAAAACAGAATTTTAAACATCTACCCCGGCGACATTACAAAGGCCTATCTAGTAAGAGGCGTGGAGGCGCCTATTCAAGCACTGAGGGCTGGAGAAAATGCGATTAAATGCACTGTCTTTCTAGCAAGAGAAGAAGAGCGCTTCGGTCCGGCAATCATCCAATCGAATCAAGTTTTCCTTGAAGGACTCAAAGAAGAAGATATAAAAGAAATAGAGGAAAAGATAAGAAAAGAAGGAGAGTGGATTATCTATCCCTTTGTAGTTCATCACCTAATAGCAAAAGGAAGAGTAGGAATAGACCTAGAAGATAACATATACATTGATGGGATAAAAATGCCTAAAGAAGGATACCAATTTAGTCGTTAGACATTGCTCGTTTGTCGTTCGACTGAACTCAGGACAAAGTTTAAAGACTAAAGATTATCGACTTTACTGTTCCTAATTTATCGTTATTTGCATGAACGTGGAAAAGGTGTTCAAGCTTTGTCTTCGTAAACTTTTATGTCATACAAACCATATAGCAGCATCCGTCTGGATGTTCAAAATAGGCATAGTAATGCGGCTTTTCATGTTTAAGTAGCGATGCTTTATTTAGTTGCCATACATCTCTCATACTTTATCTGCTATAAACTACGGTAGGGATAAGTAGGCATTATCTGGAACTCGCGTTTAGAATTGTTAAGCCAACAATTTTATTCCCATCTTTTCTAATTAAAATATCTTCATCAGCTTCAATTGTTTTTGTGGCTCTTTGAGGCCTTCGGAAACTTAAATATAAAACATCAGCCTCTCTATCATAATCTATCCACATATGCTCAAGTGGAAGTTTAACAATATTAGTTGCCAGAGACAGGCAATTTTTAATAAAATTCTGTTTTCTTAGTCTTGTCGCCATATTAACTCTCCCTTTGGTTTTTTATCTAAAAAATAAGCTGTTATAATAAATCCATCTATTTTAGATACTTCTCTATAGATAACTACTATCCACTTGTTTTTTTTCATATTTCTTGTTGCCTTTAACGCTCCCTTATTCCCTCTAATAACAAAATATGGTTTTTCAATTGTTTCTAGAACTTAATAAAAATAACTGGCTAAATCATCATGGTTTTCAATTATATGATACTACCTTTCATAAGTTAATCGTATAGGAATACCATTTACTGAATAAGCGGTTTTCATTTCGTTATATTTTACAACTATCTAGCCACATATTAACTCAAGTCTACCCTAACAAAAGGATCCATCATGCAAGATGTGTGATAAATTACGCATCTTGCATCTTGCTTGCTTACATTTTTTTTAGAGATAATTTTTGAGTAGATAATGGCCACGATTTCTAAAGCTTAATCTTTATATCTTTACCCTCTATAACCACATTATAAGTCTTAAGAGGCTGAGATTTTTTAGTGATGCACTCACCAGTTCTTAATTTAAACATCCAGGCATGACCAGGGCAGATAACCATATCTTCATAAATAAGCCCGGCACCAAGAGAAAATTCAGCATGTGGACATCTATTGTTTATAGCGTAGAACTCACCATTTATGTTGAATAAAGCTATCTCCGTGCCATTTACTAAAACCACTTTTCTTTTACCTGGTCCTACCTCTCTAATTTCCGCTACCTTAAAGAGATTGGAATTAGTTCCAGTTTCTTGATGACTTTGTTTCTTCCGACTCATTTTTGATTTATTGCAACATACTAAAATCTATAAGCTCAGTTTTAGTCATTCTTAGTTGGTCCAATCCTTAGATGTTAACATCTCCCATTTTTATGGAGCCAATGTAACCAGCTTTCATCTGGTCATGCTTACATACAATTTGATGAACCTATTTTATGAACTTGTGTTAGAACGAAAGGATGTGAAGTGAATGGGCAAGTGGATAAGGCAGATGTTTTTCCTAAT
>JAHFBK010000126.1 GCA_023250035.1 Candidatus Dadabacteria bacterium | reverse complement strand
AACTCTCCAATTTGAAAATACCAGGTAAACTAAATAAAATTTTGTACATTAAATAATGAAAAATGGAGAAGGTGTATTTTTGAAAGAGCTTTACCTACAAGGAAGAAATTTACTAAGAGAATCAGGCGTAGAAAACCCTGAGCTTGAAGCAGCGCTACTGCTTTCTAAGGTTCTTGGAATAAATACAACCTACATTTACGTTCATCCTGAAGAGCGAATCCAATCTGAGAAGGTTAAAGAGTTTGAATTATTGCTTGAGAGAAGACTAAAAAGGGAACCCATTGCTTACATTCTCGGTGAGAAAGAGTTTTACTCAAGGTCGTTTATTGTAACCCCTGATGTTCTCATACCAAGGCCCGAGACTGAAATCCTAGTTGAAGAATCTTTGAAGTTAATTAAGAACATTCCATACCCTACCATTCTTGATGTTGGCACTGGAAGCGGATGTATAGCTGTTACGATTGCTTGCGAAGCCGGAAATGCACAAAACTTTGCAACCGATATTTCTTTCGAAGCTCTTATGGTTGCAAGGGCAAATTCGAAAAGACATAAAGTTGCAAAAAGAATTTCTCTCATTTGTGCAGATTTTTTAAGCTGTTTCAAGAAAAATTCATTTGATATAATTATTTCAAATCCACCTTACATACCTGAAAGTGAATTTCATAAACTCGAATCTGATGTAAGAAAATTTGAACCTAAAGCGTCACTTATTGGAGGTGGCTCGATCCTTCGGCAGGGCTCAGGACAGGCCCTTCGACTCCACCCTTCTACCGTTCGGTCTGAGCTTGTCGAAGACTCACGGCCCACTTCAGGCGAAGAAGGATTAAACTGTATAAGGAAGATCGTTCATGAAGCAGGAAGAGTTTTGAAAAATGACGGATGGTGTATTATTGAAGTTGGAGCTAACCAATCCGAAAAGGTATCAGAAATTTTCAAAGGGGTTGGATTTAAAGAAGTTTCTACAGTAAAAGATTTGGCTGGAATAGAAAGGGTGGTTAAGGGAAAATGGAAAAGATAATAGTAGAAGGTGGAAAAAGATTAGAAGGTGAAGTCACTATAAGCGGTGCTAAAAACGCAGTGCTACCTCTTATGGCGTCCTGCATTCTTACGGAAGGCAGAAGCACATTTACAAACGTACCCGAATTGGATGATGTTAAGACAATGTCAAAGCTACTCAGAATCTTAGGTGCTGAGGTCGAATACGAAAACGGTACCCTCTCAATGGACACAACTCGTTTAAATAATTGGATCGCTCCATATGAACTTGTTAAAACCATGCGAGCCTCAGTGCTTGTTCTCGGCCCGCTAATTGCAAGATTTGGTCGTGCTCGTGTATCACTTCCTGGAGGGTGTGCTATTGGAGAAAGACCAATTGATCAACACCTCAAGGGCCTTGGGATTCTTGGTGCGCATATCAAAATCGAAGAGGGCTACATTGAAGCTACATCACCTAAACTAAATGGAAGCGTAATCCCGTTTGATATCTCAACTGTCACAGGTACAGAAAACATTATGCTTGCCTCTGTGCTCGCACAGGGTGAGACAATGCTTCTTAACGCCGCATGCGAGCCAGAGGTTACAGAACTCGTACACGTTCTTAAGAAAATGGGTGCAGAAATCGAGGGGGCAGGGACAGATATAATTACCATCCGAGGCGTGAATAAGCTTTCACCTGTAAATGGACACGAGGTTATGCCTGATAGAATCGAGGCTGGAACCTTTTTAATCGCCTCTGCCCTAACCCAAGGTGATATCCTAATAAAAAAATGCAGGTTTGAAAATGCAGGTGCGCTCATCGGTAAACTACTTGAAGTAGGAGTTGAAGTGTCTAGAATAGACAGTGGTATAAAAGTTCGTGGAAGCGATAAAATAAAGAGCGTTGACATTACAAGCCTCCCATATCCCGGATTTCCTACGGATATGCAGGCGCAGATGATGACTCTTATGAGCGTTGGCGACGGTCTTAGCATTATCACCGAAACCATTTTCCCACAGAGATTCATGCATGCAGGAGAACTAAGAAGAATGGGTGCGGACATAAAGCTTGTTGGAAACAGCGCTGTAGTTAGAGGAGTGCCTTATCTTAGTGGCGCCCCAACTATGGCAGGGGATTTAAGGGCTAGTGCATCTTTGGTCTTAGCTGGGCTGCTAGCTCTTGGAAAAACACAAGTTTCAAGGGCTTATCACCTAGACCGTGGATATGATAGGCTTGATAAAAAACTCGAAGCCCTTGGAGCGCGTATCTGGAGAGAAAAGGAATGATCACAGTTGCAATCTCAAGAGGGAGGATTCTAAAAGAGGCTACAGGGCTCTTGAGAAAAGCCGGTTTTTCAGTAGGCGGAATCTCAAACGGCTCAAGAAAGCTTATTTTCGAGTATCCAAAGGATGGAATAAAGATATTGATCATACGTCCCACAGATGTGCCCCCTTATGTAGAATATGGTGCTGCAGACTGCGGGATTGTGGGAAAGGACACACTCATAGAAGAAAAATACGATTTGTATGAACCCCTAGACTTAGGCATAGGAAAATGCAAGCTCGTCGTTGCAGGACCAAAAGGGTTTAATTTGTCATCAGCAAGAATCCTAAGGGTTGCAACAAAATATCCAAGAATCGCTCATGAGCACTTTGCAAAAAAGGGTATAAGCGCTGAGGTAGTAAAGCTCTATGGGTCTATCGAACTTGCTCCCATTGTTGGGCTTTCAGATGTAATAGTAGACCTGAGTGCTACTGGAGAAACACTGAGAAAGAATAAACTCGTAGAGATCGAAACAATAACCAATATTACGGCGAGGCTTGTTGTTAACAGAGTTAGTATGAAGGTAAAATCAAACGAGATAAAAGGTTTTATAGGAAAGCTAAAACACGTTCGAGAGATTTAGAAGAAATAAATAACTAGATACTTTTCACACCTAAAGATCTCAGTCGTTAATTTATTCTTCTCTTCCCTTCTTTTTTACAAGTGTTACTGATTTTTTCTCTTCCATTTCGCCAAACCTCTCTATGTTTTTAAGAACTTCCTCATCCTAAACCCCTTCTTCAATCTTTTTGGCAAGCTTTATTAGATTAAGCGATGATACCTCATTCCACTTGCCGGATTCTTTTATGACTTTCTCAAGCTCAATCCTTTTTTCATCATTTGAGTCAGGAAAACTAAGCTTTATTTCCCTCTTAATCTTTGCCATCTTAGCGCTTCCAAAAATCCTGTCCATCCCTTCCATATCTGAATATTCAAACAAAGCCTCCTTTGTTTCCTCTATTTGTGTCTCAATCCCTCTCCTTTCGCTCTGAAGCCTTTCTAGTCTATCTACAAGTTGAATACCTTTCTCTTGTAAAACCTCCTTTTCGGGGAGGCTTTCAATAACGAACAGGTGTTTCCATAGAGGACATATTGATTGATATGAACACCAGTTACATACCGAGGATTCCCTAGGGGGAAACTCAGTTGCTGACTCTATTTCTTTTATGAGTGCGATTTTCTCAGCTATTAGTTTTTCTATATCTCTGTCAGTTCTAGACGAAGATATTTCCTTATTGAAAACTAAGTAGTGCCAGATGTATTTAATGGAATTTACATCCCTCCACATATCCCTTACGCCTATCTGATATAGCGCAAGTTGCTTATCCTCATCCTTGTCTTTTTGTGTAGGAAGGTTTCCACTTGTTTTATAATCGTGAATCTCATAAGCACCATCAGGAGCAATTGCAAGACGATCTATAAAACCACGAATCTTATGCCTTCCTTCGTTATCAAAAGCAAAATAAACCCTCTTTTCTACATGAATAGTCTTTGATTATTGAATGGATAATAATTCTTATAGTAGTCCTCAATACATTTTTCACCAAGCGCCTTATAGTCGTCTTTAGTAAAATCCTTTTTGACAAATTTTATATTGTCATGCCAATACCTAGCCCATCTCTTTTGATAGTATTCAAGGATTTTTTCGAGTGGGATTAACTTAGCTGAGATTACATTCTTGTAGAGCTTTTCAAGTGTCTTATGGACGGTTGAACCCATAAACTGTTCTATCGTTTTTACCTCTGGGATCTTATCAATGTACCTTAGCTTATACTTGTAGGGACACTGTTTGTAAGTGGCTAGTCTTGTATATGAATATAACCCCAAAACACCATGCCTCTCTAAAAAGTTTTTAATCAATTAAGAATATAAAATAGAATCTTAATTTATGAAAGTGTAGTTCAACAATGTTCTTTAATTTCCAAATAGTTTGGGATATACTGCCATCTAAAATGCATAAGAAACCGGTTTGGATATTAACGAGGTCTGAGCTTATAAAGATGAGGTTATAATGGATACAGTAGAATTAGATCGAGCGGTTCAGATTTTACAAGATAATAAAGAGCGCTGGGCGAAGCTCCCGGCGACTCAGAAATATAATCTGATAGACAAATTGATAAAGGGAGTGTTGGCTGTAGCTGATCGTCAGGTCGCAAGGGCGCTCGAAGCTAAAGGGGTCGCTCCTAATTCTATCGAATCTGCTGAAGAATGGCTTTCAGGTCCTTTTATTGTCTTACGTAATCTGCGATTGCTAAGACAAAGCCTAGAACAGATTACACGTTTCGGTGTCCCTAAGATCAAACCTGAGAAAATCCATATTAGATCAAATGGCCAAGTGGCTGTTGATGTCTTCCCTGGTTCTCTCTTTGATAAGATTCTCTACCCCGGGTTTCGTGCCGAGGTCTGGATGCAGCCTGAAGTACACCCTCATGAGCTTCGTCAAGCAATGGCTTCCTTCTACCACGAATCTCAACCCCAAGGTAAGGTAACTCTTATCCTAGGTGCAGGCAATGTCTCTAGCATCGGCCCTCTCGATGTAGTCTACAAACTATTTGTGGAAGGCCAGGTCTGCTTGTTAAAACTTAATCCCGTGAACGACTATCTCGGTCAATTCATCGAGAAAGCCTTTGCTCCACTAATTCAAGAAGGCTTTCTAAGATTAGCCTATGGTGGCGCAGATGATGGCTCTTACCTTTGTGAGCATCCAGGAATCAATGAGATTCATATAACTGGCAGCGCTCAAACCCACGATGCCATCGTTTTTGGTTCGGGGAAAGAAGGCGCTGATCGTAAACGCAATAACACGCCTAAGCTTAACAAGCGTATCACAAGCGAGCTTGGAAATGTTAGCCCTGTCACCGTTGTCCCAGGGGAATGGAGTGATGGTGATATAAAGTTTCAAGCCGAGAATGTAGCGACTCAGTTAACGAATAACTCCGGGTTCAATTGCAATGCTGCCAAAGTTCTGATCACCCATGCTAACTGGGCTCAACGTGACGTATTCCTTAATACATTACGTGAAACTCTACGCAATATCACTCCACGACGTGCCTATTACCCCGGCGCCTTTAGCCGTTATTCACGCTTTGTCGAAGCACATCCCGACGCCGAGGTATTTGGACCAAAGAACGCGGATATAATTCCCTGGACGCTTATCCCTAATATCAATCCTGAACAACGGTCTGATATCTGCTTCACGGAGGAGGCCTTTTGTGGCATTATCGCTGAAACCCCTTTACAAGCATCTAATGCAGCCGATTTCCTCCATAAGGCAGTTGAATTCTGTAATAACACCCTCTGGGGCACACTTAATGCCTGCATCATTGTTCATCCACAGACCGAAGCTAAATTAGGTAGCTTACTGGATCAAGCAATCTCTGATCTTCGCTACGGCAGCATTAGTATCAATCATTGGCCTGCACTAAGTTACGCCCTTGGCTCTACAACATGGGGCGCATATCCGGGACATACATTAGACGATATACAAAGCGGGATTGGTGTTGTGCACAATACCTTAATGTTTGACAAGCCACAAAAAAGCGTTATCTATGGACCATTTCGAACCTGGCCTACGCCCCCTTGGTTTGTTACCCATAAAACAGCAAATAAGCTTGCTCCAATCATTACCAAATTCGAGGCCTGCCCCCGCTGGTCTTTGCTTCCCCCTGTGATATGGTACGCGCTCCAAGGATAAGGACGCCGATAACTCAATCCCGCCAGCAAGACTGGCGGGCTACCCCTGTATTTGGGTAGACAACGAGTCCCTCCGACAAATCTCAGGGCATGCTTGCTCGTTGTCTTAAATGCGCAGCACTATAAAGCCACATTTCAATAGGAAATTGGTATTACTTCATCTTTTCGCCTCTGTAGTAGCAGCGGGATCTGGGGTATCCCCGATCTCCCCGACTGGATCGGGGACGCAGAGGAATCAGGGGTCAGTTCTTGACCTTATACTGTTTTAATAGTTTTATCAACTTTGATTCTCTATTAGCTCCTCTTTCAATATCGGCTTGTATTCTCGACACCCTCGATGGTGATACACCAAATATA
>JAHFBK010000125.1:2624-6388 GCA_023250035.1 Candidatus Dadabacteria bacterium | reverse complement strand
CCTATTTTCTTGTTTAATTTGAGGCACTCCTTATTACTTTGTTTAAGAATTATAGTTTACGCCCACCAGCAAGACTGGTGGGACTACCCTTTATTGTTTTATCTTAGCATCTTATGGGTAGATCACGAGTCCCCTAGACTAAGCTCGGGACATGCTTGCTCGTGACCGAATATCTTTTGTAATTTACTTGAGTTAAAGAAAGTTATTTAACTAACAATAAATTATACACGCTTTTCCGCCATATCCTGAAACCATATGTAGAGAACTGTGGAGAGTATGAAAAGGGCAATCGCTAGGTGAAAAGCAGTTGCTAAGAAATAAAGTTTAGAGTGGATCACGCTAATTCCTACTATAACTTGGAGAATAATAAGAAGAATTAAAATTAAAATTTTTGAGCGTTTATAATTAAGCTCAGAGTTTATGAATGAAAAGCCGTAAAGCAACACAACGGTAATAAAGATAAAGTATGCTAAAGAGCGGTGTGAAAAATGTGTAAGAACTATCCCTGAAAGCCCTGGCGGCACCCAGTATCCCAAACATTTTGGAAAGTCTGGGCAGGCAAGCCCAGCCTCAGAATGTCTCACATATGCTCCTAAAACCGCTTGAGTGAAAACTAATAGGACTACAAGGAAAAGTAAGCCGCTATAATCAGCAATCGAAAAAACCGGCTTCTTCTCCATACCATTAAAGAACGCCATATATAATGTAAGAGAAAAGATAATAAGAGCAATCGAAAAATGAAAGGTGGTAAGATCAACTGGGAGTTTTAATAGCACTACAACTCCCCCAAGGATTATCTGGAATAAAAGCAGAAACACAGTGAGTATGGGTATTAATCTGGCAACACCTGCGTAATTTCTAAATCTATTGTAAGAAAGTAGTATGATAAAAACCGAGGCTATAGCCCCAATCACACGATGCATGAACTCCATATAAATATCCCATCTAAAGGGTGGAAGAACCTTTCCATGGCAAAGGGGCCAATCAGGACAGGCGAGTCCTACTTTTAGACCGGCGACAATATTCCCCCAGACTAGGAGTAGAAAGAGAAGAGATAGAGCGATCTTGCCTAGCATAAAAAATTAAGGTGAGACCAGGGCTCTAAAAAAGACATCGCTTACACTTAAACCTATGAGTAGAGCAAGAAGCCCGAGTGGATAGAGGGCAAATACCCAGGTGATTTTATCCTCGAACTTAAGGTGCATAAAATAGAGTGCAACAAGAGATGCCTTTATAGAAGCAACCGTAAGGGCAACCACAACATTAAAAATTCCAAAATGGAAATAAGAAACCCCAACAGTAATGGCAGTAAATATCATTAGTGCAACCCATATCCAGACATAGGTTCTATACGGTGTAATATGATTTATAGTATCCTCTGCATGCGCTTTTGTATCCATTTTAAACCTCCAATTAAGCTATTAGATATAGTAGTGGGAAAAGATATATCCATATAAGGTCAACTAGGTGCCAATATATTCCACCTAGTTCCACTGGCGTATAGTATTTTTCCGAAAACCTTCCCTTAAAAGAAAGCACAAGCACAAAAGTAAGAACAAGAACCCCTGCAAGAACGTGAAGCATATGAAGCCCGGTCATCATAAAATAAAGAGCAAAGAAAATACTAGTGTCTGGATAGATATGATGATGAAACTTTGCGCTATACTCAAAGTACTTATTAAGTCCAAATCCAATACCACAAAGTATCGTTATAAATAAAAAAAGCCTGAGAAGGTTTTGTTTTCCTCTCTCAATTGATGTAACACCGAGAGCCATAGTCAAACTGCTGAATATAAGCACAACGGTGTTTATAGCGCCAAGTTTTTTGTTAAGCTCAAGGTGCTGCTCGGCAAACAAATCTGGGTACTTTGAACGAAAGATCGTATAAACAGTAAAAAGCCCCCCGAAGAGCAAAAGCTCTGTGGCTATAAAAAGCCACATCCCAAATTTTGCTGACTTGTATTCAACTACCGGATCTACATGATGGGCGTGCACGTGTTCTACCATTTCCTCCATTTATTCAATCCCTCCTATTTATTCTTTTTTCCGTATCCATATGTCCAGTCATTTACATGTGGAATCTCTTCAAAGTTCTCATGGGGAGGTGGCGAAGGCACTTGCCATTCTAAAGAAAGTGAATTGTAAGGATTCTGAGGCGCCTTTTCCCCGTTGAAGAGTCCACGTAATAGGTTGATAGCCATCAAAAACATGCCAATACCCAGAATCCATGAACCAATAGTTGAAAGTTCATTAAGCGAATGGAACTGTGGTGGATAGTCAGCGTACCTTCTTGGCATTCCTTGAGTCCCTAAGATAAATTGAGGCAAGAAGGTCACATTGAAACCTATAAACACAAACGCCCAGGCGATCTTTGCAACCTTTTCATTAAACATCTTCCCACTCATCTTGGGATACCAGAAGTGTAGCGCCCCTAAGAAGCCCATTACCGTTCCACCAATCATCACGTAGTGCATATGTGCAACTACAAAATAGGTATCGTGAAGATACACATCCGCTGCAAGAGCCCCAAGGAAAACACCCGTTAGACCCCCTATAGTAAAAAGGAAAATAAAGGAGAGGGCATAAAGCATTGGGGATTTAAGGTCTATTGAGCCTTTATAAAGTGTGGCTGTCCAGTTAAAAACCTTAATTGCAGTGGGAATTGCAACGAGGAAGGTTAGGAAAGAGAAGATAGTCGCTGCCAGTTCTGACATGCCACTTACAAACATATGGTGAGCCCAGACGAGAAAGCTAATAAGCGCTATTGCAAGGCTTGAGTAGGCTATAGCTTTATAACCAAAGATCGGTTTTCTAGCAAAAACAGGTAGAATTTCTGAAATTACTCCCATCGCTGGGATAATCATGATATAGACAGCGGGATGGGAATAGAACCAAAAGAAGTGCTGGAATAAAATAGGGTCCCCACCCTTTGCCGGATCAAAAAAACCTATTCCAAGAACCCTTTCAGCAACAAGAAGAAGTAGCGTGATGCCAATGACCGGTGTAGCGAGTACCTGGAGTATAGCCGTTGCATAGGATGCCCAAATAAAAAGAGGAAGGCGATGCCATGTCATACCCGGGGCTCTTAGCTTTTGGATTGTCACAATAAAGTTAAGTCCAGTAAGAATCGAAGAAAAACCCAGAACGAAGATACCAAGGGTAAGGAGTACAACATCGGTTCCGCTCTTAATACTGTAAGGTGTGTAGAATGTCCAACCGGTATCTGCAGGCGTTGAGAGAGATACGAGGACGATAATCGCGCCTAGGACATAAAGGTAGTAACTTCCAAGATTAAGGCGCGGAAACGCCACATCCCTTGCACCGATCATAAGCGGAATAAGAAAATTTCCAAAGCTTGCAGCAAGTCCAGGAACGATAAAAAGAAAAACCATAACCGCTCCATGAAATGTAAAAAGCACATTGTATGTATGTGCATCTACAATGGTTTTTCCAGGCATTAGAAGCTCAAACCTAAAAAGAAGGGAAGAGATGCCTGCCAAAACGAAGAATGTAGAAATGGATAATAGATACATGATGCTTATTCGCTTGTGATCGGTAGATGTAATCCAAGAAAATAAACCCTTTTCTTCAAGATATGGAATTGATATAGTTTCAGCAATTGTGTGATTTGCCATGAGAAAACACCTCCACTTTTTATACTAATTAACTTATTTCAAGGTCTTTATATAGGCAATTATGTCTGAAATCTCATCATCACTAATAACACCTTTAAATGATGGCATAACTGGACCAAATCCCTTTAC
>JAHFBK010000125.1:0-2524 GCA_023250035.1 Candidatus Dadabacteria bacterium | reverse complement strand
ACCTCCACTTTTTATACTAATTAACTTATTTCAAGGTCTTTATATAGGCAATTATGTCTGAAATCTCATCATCACTAATAACACCTTTAAATGATGGCATAACTGGACCAAATCCCTTTACCATTTTTGCTTGAGGTTCTAAGATAGCTTCTCGAATGTAATTTTCATCTGCGGTGACCTTTGTGCCATCTTGCAAAACTACCTCGTGTCCATACAACCCTTTCCATGTAGGGCCTACGAGTGAGCTTCCATCTATGGTATGGCAAGCATTGCATCCTCTCTGCGTATAAAGCTGTTTCCCGAGTTCTGCGGGTGGTAAACTTGCTACAGCCTTTTCTTCTTCACCCTTCTCCCATTTTTCATATTCTTGAGGGCTCATAACGATAACCTTACCAAGCATCGCTGAATGGCCAGTTCCACAATATTCTGCGCAAAAGAGTTCATAAGTCCCATTTTTAGTTGGCGTGAACCAAAGATATGTATACATCCCTCCAACAAGATCCTGTTTTACTCGAAATGCTGGAACAAAAAAGCTATGAAGAACATCTTCAGATGTCATTACGAGCTTTATAGGTCTTCCCTCTGGAATATATAGTTCATTTAGCGTCGTCTTGCCATTATTATATTTAAACTGCCAAAGCCATTGCCTTCCAGTGACAGTTACCTCTAGAGAATCCTCTGGTGGCGTCCTCATATCTTTGTAAACAACAAAACCATACACAAAAATCACGATAAGGAGGATTGATGGTATTATAGTCCATATCGTTTCAAGAACATGACTACCAGTTATATAAGGCGTTTCTTCATTTTCCTGTCTTCTCCTATACCTGATTGCGAAATATACAAGAAAAATCGATATAAGAATAAAAAATACAAGTGAAATTACAGTAATGAACCATATAACTGCATCTACCTTACTGGCAAGATTCGATGCAACTTCAGGAACCCAATGCATTTTAGTTTTTTAAACCTCCGTGGGCTTTAGCACCTTTGTTTTTTTCCTTTTTCCACAAATAGGTCAAGAATCCAGCCAAGGATAAAAGCGTTATTACTCCACCTGCTTTCACCACATTAAGAGCCTGAAGAGCATATTTTTTCCCGACCGGATCAAATTCGTAACAAAAAAGCATAACCTTATTCAGTAACTTAGAAGAACCTATCTCACCCTCTGATGCTTCAAGGAGTGAAAGCTTAAGATCCTTTGGTTCGTATTGTACTCCATAGAGATAACGTGAGATCTTTCCCCGAGGAGTAAGAACAACTAAAACTGATGAGTGCGCAAACTCTTCTCCATCCTTTTTGTATTTAAATCCTACGGCTTCAGTTAGTTTGCTTATGTTTTCCCCATCACCTGTAAGAAAATGCCAATCTTTGTCTGAGGATTGATGATTTTCTAATGCCTTGTGGTAATTATCAGCTTTAGCCTTTGCCAAGCTAGGTGTCTCATCAGGGTTAAAACTTACACTCACTATTTTAAAATCACGTCCTAGAGTTATGGAACTAAGATTGTTAACAACTTCAAGCACTCCATTCAAGAGGAAGCCACACAATCTAGGGCATTCGTAGTATACAGGGGTTAATATTACAGGTTTCTCGTCCTGGAAAAAATCTCTAAGTTGTACTGTTTTCCCATCTTCATCTTTAAATGTAAGATCGAGCGGGATGTAGTCCCCTAGCCTTTCATTTACCCCAATATCCTTCACATCTGCTGTGTTCGAAATGGCATGGGCAAATGAAAAATTAATTAAAAAAATGAAAATGTGGATAGTAGTTATTTTTGATCCAAAAGTTAATAATTTCTTAAACATTAAAGAACAGAAAGGGCCTCCCTTTTGAATCCGTTATTATCCTTAGAAACCTCACACGTAATCCTGTACCCTATTCTATAATTCTCCATTCTTTAAACTTATATTTGATATTTATGGAGATTAAAATGAACTAAATTATCTGTAACCTTATAATATGAGGTCAATCAATTCTAGCCAAATTAACTAAAAAAATTTCTCAAGTTTTAGTTTAACGGTTTCCTAAATTCTGTCAAGAAGGGGTTTTCCTTAAGATTTCTTTTTTTGACATTCCTTGCAGATACCGTTTAGCTGAACGCTATAACCTAGGACCTTGTAGTCATCTAAAGACTTCTCCAGAATTGTTAGATTCGAAAGCGAATCGTCATAAAAATCCTCTACTCTTTTACAAACGACACAGACTAAATGATGATGGGGATTCAAATTGGCGTCATAACGAGCGGCATCATGAAGTATATTTGCCACTGAGATGATTCCTAGTTTCTCAAATGTTTCTAAGGTTCTATAAATTGTCGTAAGCGAAATATTAGGATAGTATTTCTTAATCTTCTTATATATAATCTCTGCGCTTGGATGCTCACCAGTACTTGAAAGCTCTCTATAAATAGCAATCCTCTGTGGGGTCACTTTAATACCTAACTCTCTACATTGCATAATAAAATTCTCAATACGGTACTCCATTTCAACTTTATCCAGCTTCATAACATAGAAACCTCTTA
>JAHFBK010000124.1 GCA_023250035.1 Candidatus Dadabacteria bacterium | reverse complement strand
TTTAGATTAACTAAATTCATTAATTCTATTAATATCTACTTTCATATATCTTCTTTTCGTTAATATCTAGCTTATGTGTTAGATCTTCTGAATCCATTAAGGGATAGAATTCACCATCCTTAGTTGCTAAAGCCATTACTGGTTTAACCTTCCGGTTACTATTGTCAGGAAGCAAACATACAAGACTACCCTCACTATACTTAATGGACGTCTGACATGAAAAGCTCGGACTAGGTAATAGTGTTGAAAACGCAAACAATAAAATAAGAATCGAAGTAACTAATGTCCCTCTCTTTATCATTTTGCTCACCTCATTGCATTCTTACTTAATATATACGACTATGTTGCAATACTTGGATTAACACTGTCATAATTTGCATAATTAATCACGACATTGAGTATTTGAAGATACAACTTTAATTTTTGCTACTATCTTTAATCATCATCAGAAACACAATATTGTAGAGTTTTTATAATCGTCAACTTTGTTTACTCTTTCGTCTACAGCGTTTACGTTCTGATATCAATTTTATGCTCAAGCATATAGCTAGGATACTATAAACCACTTTTTTTACTGCGCACTTATTATTTTTATTGATCATGTACTAGATGTTGGCACGCTCATTGCCTATTAGACATACACAAGAACGGTGAAGAGCGGGAAATGGAAAAGTTATCTGCAGTTGAGGTTTTAAATGTTAGTCTTTTTCTAAATTCACTATATTTGTTATAATAGAAATAAGTTAATTTAGGTTTGAATGTTTCGGGGTGGGTAAATGAGATTAACGTCAAACATGGAAACCCAGAAGGTCAAGACGATTGACTTGGAATCTCTTAAACAGAAATTAAACAGTATGAGTCTTTTTTCTCAGCTTTCGTCTGACGACCTAAAAGGGCTAGTTGAAAAATCAAGCCTGAGGCAATTTGAGGCAGGTTCTGTGATATGCCGGGAAGGAGAGTACGGTGATACAGCCTTTGCTATCCTAGGTGGTTCCGCTGAGGTAAGCATTAACACCGCGGGATATAAGAATCTAACGCTTGCCCTTCTAGGAGAAGGGAACATATTCGGTGAAATGGCTGCGCTTTCTGGTTACCCAAGAAGCGCTACTGTGTCTGCCAAGGAGGCACTTTACCTTCTAGAGATTCCTGCTGAGGTGCTCAAGAATTTAATGAAGCATTCTCCAGGGTTTAAGGACG
Source organism: Candidatus Dadabacteria bacterium (assembly GCA_023250035.1). Taxonomy (GTDB): domain Bacteria; phylum Desulfobacterota_D; class UBA1144; order Nemesobacterales; family CSP1-2; genus CSP1-2. The sequence goes on along the minus strand of JAHFBK010000124.1, from coordinate 5,239 downwards.
CTATAGAGGGTATGTATGCTGAGCGAGCGGTTAAGACATATCTTAGGAAAGTTCCTCTATTTTCAGCCTTAGATGATTCCGTAATAGAAAAGCTGGAAAAGGATGTAAATCTAAAATCATACAAATCTGGTGACATTATATTTAATGAGGGAGATCAAGGGGACTCTTTATATGTAATTAGGACGGGCTTTGTTAAGATTACAAAAAAACACCTAGATAAAGAGCAGATCATTGCTTATCTTTCCCAGGGTAATTACTTTGGTGAGATGGCTCTTCTTGAGGATGAGAGGCGTACCGCTACTGTATCTGCCTTCACAAATGTGGAGGTGCTGCAGGTTTTAAAAGAGGACTTTAACATGCTTCTTAATGCTGATCCAGAGCTAGTTGAGGGGATAAGGGACATAATTATAGAACGCAAGCTTAGAACCCTTAAGGTTCAGAAAGACCCTTCTAAATCTGAAAGGTTACAAGCTCTTGTTGAAAAGGGGATAATTCAAGCGGAGAGTCTTCTTATTATTGACCTTAAAACCTGTATTCACTGCAACAACTGTGTTGATGCTTGTGAGGACAGGCACGGTTATCCACGCTTAGATAGACGGGGGACACGTGTCGCCGATGTATCTATTCCGGTTGCCTGCCGATTGTGTCACGACCCAGTGTGCCTCATATGCAACTTTGACGCAATAAAACGCGCCCCTACTGGTGAGATTTATATAATAGATGACAAGTGCGTTGGGTGTGCGGGATGTGCAATAAGATGCCCTTATAATGTTATTCAAATGGTACCTTCAAAGCCTGAGCATGAACTCAAAAAATTTAATATCATAAGCGCCCTATTAAAAGGTGCAAAAGAGAGTGATAACGAGACTCCTAAAGATCACAAGATAAAACCGAAGCATCTGGCTATTAAATGCGATAACTGTATGGGCTATGCCGACACGGCCTGTACAAACAACTGTCCTACTAATGCTATACGGTGGGTTAATCCTATTAAGTATTTTGTGGATACTGAAGACTTAATACCAAAAAGGGAGAAATATCAGTGACCAGTATTCCTCGAACGCATAAGAGATTAGCCCTATTTACCTTGGTTGCGGGGTTTATCCTCTGGGCTGTTTATCGCTTTGCTCCAAACCTACCTATTCCTGGTGTAGAAAAAGGAACAGTTTACCTCCTTGGTATTGTATCAGTCCTTCTTATCCTCTTTGTGATGACATACTCTCTTCGTAAACGTTTAGCAAAGGGGATGCCGGGGCGGCTTGATAGCTGGCTCTGGGCTCATATATATCTTGGGATGTTGGCGCTTTTCATAATAGCGTTGCATGCTGAGTTCCGTTTTGGTTGGGATTACAATACGGCAGCCGTGATATTTCTTGCGTTAGTAATTATTACCGGAGTTGTAGGCCGCTATTTCTATACACGCTTTCCTAGCTCAATTGCTTCTGAACAAGAAAAAGTAATCTCCCAAGTTAATGAGATTAAAAAATCTATAAACGATTTAATGACCGGAAAGTCTAGACCATTTCAAAAAATTATAGGCTCTGAGCTTAATACTCCTTCGCCTCTTTCTTCTACACCTGAATACTGGGAGGAGCTTCTCGAAAAGGGTGGAATCCTACATGACGAAGAGAAGGAGGATTTTAAAAAGGCGGTTATTTTACTTGAGCAAAAGGCAAGTTTAGAAGCCCAATCTGTGAGTCAGCTTAAGTATAAACCGCTCTTTCGTGGTTGGCTCGTTGCGCATCTCATTGTGACTGGTGGGCTAATTGTTTTGATACCACTTCATATCCTGGATGATAGCTTTAGAGCATTTCAACCAACGGCTTCGGATTTTGGATCACCTCAGGAGTGCAGGCAGTGTCATCAAAGGCAATACGATGAGTGGATAATGTCAATGCACGCATACGGTCAGGTAAGCCCTGTTGCCTTTGAGCTAAACGCAAAGGTACAGGAGGACAGCAAAGGGAAGGTCGGGGTCTTTTGTTTTAAGTGCCATGCTCCAATAAGCATTGCAATTGGTGAGAATGCAATAATGCCTAATGATAAAAGGGCACCTATCGGGGTACTAGGAGTTCAGTGTGATTCTTGTCATACGATAGGAAAAGACCACGGGCTTGTAAGCGGGGATTTTCCTCTTGAGCCAGGTAGGACAAAGTATGGTCCCTTTGGCGAAGGATCAAATGGTGATTTTAAACCTGTGCGCAACTCATTTCATAAGAGTTTGGATTTTAACTATCTTAAGACATCGGAGTTTTGTGGATCTTGCCACGACGTTGTTACTCCAAAAGGACTCAGGGTTGAAGAAACATTTGCTGAATGGAAGGACAGCATTTATGCAAAGAAGGGCATAACATGCCAGGAATGCCACATGAGGACAATCCCTGGCAAACCTGGTCAGAAGAAGGTTATGGGTCCCACAGCCATTATGGTCGGTGTTGATTTGCCCGAGAGGCCACTCTCTAATCACTCTATGATTGGTGTTGACTACCATCTTGTAGACTTTTTCCCATATCCGGATAACCCCTCAGAAACTGAAAGGATTCAGAGGGAGTATATGCAGGAGGTTTACGAACTCCATAAAGGAAGCGCACAGATGAAGGTCGAAGCGCCAAAATCGGTAATCACAGGGTCGGATTTTCAAGTAGCGGTGCATGTAACAAACGTTGGTGCGGGGCACTATCTTCCCTCTGGATTTACTGTCGAACGTCAGTTATGGGTTGAGATAATAGTAAAGGGCTCAGATGGAAAATTACTTTTTGTATCTGGTGACTTGGATGGAAACTATGATTTACGTAACCGTTGCAGCCAGGAGGTAAAACTGGAAGCATCACCTTTGGATGAATATCTAGTCAACTTTCAGTCGGAGATGATTAGGGTAAATCCTGACGGGACTGAAGAAGACGTCTTCTTAACTAGTCAGGCAAACAAATTTGTAAAAGATGGAATACCTCCCCTAGAGACGAGATCCGGAATCTACCCTATTACAGTTCCGCCCGATGCGAAGGGTCCTCTCAAGGTTGATGTGCGACTTAGGTTTAGAAATCTCTCGCCATTGATATTTGACCGATTAGCTCTAGATGAAAAACTAAAAAAACGACTGAAGATCATAGATTTGGCAACAGAATCAAGGTTGATAGAAGTAGAATCAAATGGCATGGTGACTACTGGTCAGCAGGTTAGTTTATCTTCAAGTTCAGGTTCGGATGCAAATGCTGGTACTCCCTCCTCTCAACAGGGGAAAATAGTTGGAATTATAATGTCAATTGATAATCAAGCAGGAACCATATCATTAACTGATGCACAAAGACAAAAGCATGTAATAAAGATAGACCCTAAACTACTTGAAGGGATTTCTATTTGCAATAAGGTTGAAGTCGAGGTTGAAAACGGAGTTGCTAAATCAATAAAAAAGCTATGAGACAAGATGAATAATCCATGATGCATGATTTAACCTGCATCGTGTATCGTGCATCATGCATCATATATCCTGCATCTTGAATCTTGCATCATGATCTGAGTTATCTAGGAACCTTATATTCTAGAGGCTTACCACCAGTGTCAACACTTAGTTCCTTCCCAACGAGGTTAATTACCTGAAGTGTGAACTTTTCCATATTAGGTTTATATCTAATCGGTAGTAAAAAAGGAGAACTGCCGCGGGGTGGGATTGGAATAACAAAGGGCAGAATCTGGTCTTCCTCGACTACCTCACCGGAGGGGCTATAAATTATACATTTTATAGAGAAGCGCTTTAGTTCCTTATCTGTATTGTTTATTATTTCACCTTTGATCTGGAACTGCTCATCAGAGACCTTTGATACAACCAGGTTCTTTAGTTGGGTGATATAATCCTCTCCTGCTGCTATAGAAGTCAAGAGAAAAAATAAGATTAGGAAGGGAAAAACATTATCTCTTAAAACTCGTTTTTTAAATTCCTGCGTATTCATAAACTTAACTATGGGGCCAAAAAGACACGAAGACACCAAGATTAGAGAATAATTCTTTTAACTGCATTAAGACTTTAAAATCCATATTCCTCCTTCGTGCCTTGGTGCCTTAGTGGCTGAATAATTACCCATAAACTATTCAGCGAGTTTATCACAGCACAAGAATTGTTCTTTTTCGGTAGAGCCGATGGGTCCTGTTTTTGCCAGGTTACAATCTGGTGTGATGCGTAAGTACATTCCACTTGATGTGAGAAATAAGAGCGAGCTTTGATCAGATGGAACCTTTATTGAACCCTCTTCACAAGCCTTTACGATTTGTTCAGCTAGACAAATATCCATTTTCTTGGAAAGGCAGTACATAGCAATTTCCTTAAAATTAGCGGTTCTTGCTGGATTTAATTTCTCAATACAAAGGTTGGAGTTGTGGACTTTCACCGTGCCCTCAGGACACCCTCCGCTTTTGGATTCCGCTATGTAAATACCAAATATGAAGACTAAACAAAAAATAAGTGCAAAGCTTATTTTCTTAACTGTTTCGCAATTAAACATAGCATTCAGAATCTAACACAAACCCCTTTAATGTCAAAAAAATGTGGGGACTGATGCCCTCATCAGTCCGAATAGTTTTGTCCGTTCCGGGAACAGTAACTAAATTAGTCCATTTTAATTTATGGCGAACTAAAGTTCGCCGTTACATATTTAAAATCAAAAAATAATCGCAACATCATCATGGGAGCACAACTATACGTGATAAATTCCTAATTATAAAAATCAGCGACTGGAAAGTCGCTGATATCGAATGTTTATATTCTGACAAATATAACAACGATAGCCGAGGTTTTCCAACCTCGGATAAAGCAATATAGCATGGATGCCCGATTACCGATTTCTGGTATAACAGGTTATGTTATGAGCCCCTTGGGTAGAGGAGCGCCTTCCCTACAACAGAGCTTATGGTGAGTTTAATCGAACCACTAAGGACAGGCGCGATACAAATAATATTTTCCCCCACTGTAGGAGCGGCATCCTTACTGCGATAATAGTTAAAATTTCATTTAAGATGGGGATTACCTGCTTTCTTAAGTTCCTCTTCCCTCAGTGCTCTTCTTAGGACCTTTCCAACTGTACTTTTTGGGAGAGAGGTTCTAAACTCGACAACCTTGGGAACCTTCAATGGAGCGAGTCTTTCTTTGCAGAAAAGAATAATCTCACTCTCTATTACTTCCTCTCCTGATTTTACTATGACAAAAGCCTTTACATATTCACCCTTATATGAATCTGGAACACCTATT
>JAHFBK010000123.1 GCA_023250035.1 Candidatus Dadabacteria bacterium | reverse complement strand
CATTATACATAGATGAAAAATCCCTAGCAATGCTGATGCGGCTTCTTTGAACCTCCTCTCCTGTTTTTCCAATTAAGCGAGACATCTCTCCGGGATGGGGAGTGAGAACAAGAGGTGCCTTGAGTTTCTTTAAAATTTTTAAGTTTTGGGCAAGAAGCGTAATGCCATCTGCATCAACCACCATTGGCAGAGATGAACTTCTAAGAATCTCGAAAAAAAACTCTCCAGTTCCTGCAGTTGTAGAAATACCCGGCCCAATTGCAAGTGCTGTTTTTCTAGCAGAAACTATCCTTTTTGCCGCTTCGATTGATACCTTCCCTAGAGTAGTATTTTCAGTTTCAGGAAGAGGCTCTGTCATTGCTTCAGTTATTTTTTCTTCCATGATCGGATTCAAGCTTTTAGGGATACCAACTGTAACAAGCCCTGTCCCTACCCTTAGACCCCCAAGTGCTGCAAGTGTGGCAGCACCGGTTTTTCCTGGAGAACCAGCAAGAATAAAAAGATGGCCGTATGTCCCTTTATGCGAGTTTGGATGGCGTGGTTTTAGGATTTCTCTAACAGTATCATATGTTATAAGCTCAAACAAAATATCTTTTTCAAGGAACTTAGGGGTAGTGATATCCACCACATAGACCTTACCGGCGTAGTCAATTCCTGGATATATGGCAAGCCCGATTTTTGGAAGGACAAATGTCACAGTAATATCAGCCTTTACTGAAATACCAAGTGGAAATCCAGTGTCAGAATCAAGTCCTGAAGGAATGTCCACAGCCACACGAGGCACAGCTTGAGAATTTATAAAATCAATTACCTCCTTGTAAAAACCATCAACCTCTCTATCTAGCCCTGTTCCAAAAAGCGCATCTACAATCAGGTCAGCACCTTTATAATCTCTGAATCCGTTATTAAGCCTTATTACTTTCCCCCCGATTTTACTAAGGGCTTGAAAATTAGTAAGCGCATCCCCTTTATATATTTTAGGGTCTACTGCCAGATATGTTATTACATCTAAACCTTCATTAATAAGATGTCTTCCCACAACAAACCCATCTCCCCCGTTATTTCCGCCCCCAGCAAAGATTGCAACCCTTTTTACATTCGGATACTCCTTGAGAACCACCCTTGCTACAGCACGACCGGCGTTTTCCATAAGAATTAGCCCGGATATTCCATACTCCTCGATTGAAATTCTATCTATCTTCCTTAGGATCTCTCTGGTTGCTAGTTTCATGTCTGAGGATTAACACCTATTAATTATTGAGAAATAAATATATACAATAAACTACCTTTTGATAAATCGCCTAAGCTCCCTGAGCTTTGCAGAACGCTAGGCATTTAGGTAAAAAAGTGAATGAACAAGACTATCCGCAATGTGGAGGAAAAAGTTCTCAGGAGCTTTTACAATAGTAGCTCGCCGATTCTAAATATGGAGAAAAACTCATACCCTCTATCTTCGAGTGTTTTCCTGGCTCCTTCTTCTCTATCAACTATTACTAAGACTTTTTTCACAATAGCACCTGCATCTTCCGCTGTATCAATTGCTTTGAGAATCGAGCCTCCAGTAGTTGCAACGTCTTCAACGATTGCTACCTTGTCTCCAGACCTTAAATTCCCCTCAATCAGTTTGCCAGTTCCGTGCTGTTTCTCCTCCTTTCTCACTAGAAAACCACGAAGAGGGCGGCCGTTTTGATGGCTTAGAGTTAGAATAGAGCCAACAATCGGGTCTGCCCCCATAGTAGGTCCGCCTACTGCTTGAATTTCAGAATTCTTACTAATGGCATCAAGAAAAATCCTTCCCACAAGATAAACCCCTTCGGGATGTAAAGTGGTAAGTCGAGCATCAATGTAATAATTGCTTTCTTTTCCTGAGGAAAGCTTGAATTTACCAACAAGGATAGAATTTTCCTTGAGAATTAGTTTTAGTCTTTCTCTTTCTTGACTCACGATGAAAAAATCTAACCCTACTCATGTTTGATTGTCAATTTTATTCGTTTTTATATTCACCTACGATGGGGATAGCTATTAAGATTCCTTCTTGAACGGCTTGTGTAAAACTTCTTGAGGTTGCAAAAAATTGACTAAGACTTTTTATTCTACTAATCATTTACCAGACTCTCACTTACGGCTTTTCTCAATAACAAATGGGAAGCTGAGCTTATGAGACTCTGGATCTCCTTGAATTTTATAGCCTATTTCAAGTGTGACACGATTAACCTTAGATGGAATCTTTACGAAATAAATAAATCCCTGAAGCTTGGCATTAGGATTAATCAAGCCAGGCATGAGAGCTTGATTAAATACATCATCCAACGGCACTTGGTAGTAGACTGGATAGTCCCACCAGGGGTAGAAAGGGTAATAATACGGATAGTAAGAAAAAAACCCGCTACCTATGAATACAGAACCGTAGAATGAGAAGAAGGGACTGAATACGTAAGTGCCTTGGTATGCAGCTTGAAGAATTTTGACAACGATTTCCGGGGTGAGTGCAGTATACTGAGTACGATTCTCATCATAGAGCACAAGGTCCTCATAACCTAAAGTCAGAGTTGAGGTAGTATCATTTTGTATCTCCAGGTAGAGGGAAGTAACGTAGCTACCAAGATTACTCGGCGTCCCATCCCAAGCCGATGCCTGTACTCGTATTGTGACACCATTCTCAGTCTTGGTAGCGCTTTGGAGTTCGGGATCAATCAATCCCCCATCGGGTAGAGGTACCAACCGACGAGACGCACACCCAGCTAAGAAAACAATCGCTAGAATTAGCGCAAAATTAATTATTCGGCTTACTAACAATCTATTTGAAAATAATAGTAACTTATTCATAATCACCAATTGTATAAATTATACATTGAGCAACCCCACCCTGCTCATAGGATTTCTTTAGAAATGCAAGTCTGCTGATAATTTAAATGGCAATGATATAAAATATGCTAATGATATCTTAGATTATATATAGTAAAAGCCTATAGCTTTACGACTTTTAGAATTACGTATCAAGTTAAGCTGCTTGCGTTTTACAATTAGGTTGAAATTACATGTAGCGATGCATTTTGAAATAATAGGAAACATTAACAGTATCCAAACAATAGCTGTCGGTAAATCCATTCGTGACATTGCACGATTAAGGAAGCAATACGGTGCCGGACGATGGAGAAAGCTAAAAGGGATTGCCACTGTTCGCCTGTTTGATGGTACAATTAGAAAAGCGGAGGTACACTGGTATGAGGCGCACGGCATTGGCAGAGAGAAACTCAAGATCAAACGCTTTATGGATTAGTTAATTATGAAAAAACGTCGTAATCAAGAAACTCGATTTGCGGTATGTATCACTGATTCCGAGCCGGACTTAGAGTTACGCAAGATCTACCAAGTATTGCCAGACGAATCTGCTGCTAAGAATAATTACGTAAGAGTTATTGACGAATCCGGCGAGGATTATTTATACCCAGCGAGTTATTTTGTTTTAATCGAATTACCGAAAGAAGCAGAGCGCGCTTTACGCCGTGCCTCTTGACAAAAGATAACTATGCTCGCCTTTTGGCTGAGGCCTTTGTCCAAGTCGAAGACCTAACAACTAAGTCGCTCTGTTCAACTATACTTAACAAATCGCCGTAGACTGCGCTATCGTGACCGTTCAACTCAAACGTTAGGTAGCTGAAATATATAGCCGACATAGTAGGACAGATTTACACGAGGTTCTTTTGGTTGTTACGTAGTATATAGCCGAAGGAGGTAAATTAAGATGGAGCAAAAAGCACGCTCTCCTCGAATTACACATCTCTCCTGGGGAAGTATTAAGGTCGAAGGGCAGGAAAAACCTTTCAAAGATGCCAAGCTCTTTCCAGGAGGCTCAAGAGAGTGGGATTGGAGAGAAACTGGTACGCAACACGTGCCTGGAATCCAACCTACCGATGTCGAAGAGTTACTCAAACACGGCGCTATGGAAGTGATACTCTCAAAAGGAATGTATGAGCAACTTCATGTCTGTCCAGAGGCCCTCCAGATGCTTAAAGAAAGAGGCATCATCACCCACATACTACAGACCGAAGAAGCAGTTCGACTCTACAATGAGCTCAGGGAGAAAAAACCTGTAGGAGGACTCTTTCACACAACTTGTTGATAATATTGCAAGTCAAACTATTCGATTTCTGCGTTCACATAGACGATGAGCAAAGTTATTTTCTTGGATCGGTCTTCTAATAAGTGCGACAATAACTAGAAAATATGCTAGAAATATTTTAGATTATGTAATAGTCAGCGTATAATTTTACAGTTCTTTGAATGTTTATATCAAGTTAGGTGCTCGACAAGCTAATTTTTATCTTAGTCAATATAAGTAAAGATTACTTAGTAGCTATAAGCCACAGATTAAAAAGTCAAATATGATTAAAAAGGTCCCAAAATTAGTAGATACTCCACATTACCATCTTTGGACTGATTCTCTTCACGCCCGAGCATTAGCGAATCAGGCAAAGAACAAATGGGATCGTGGTACATATGTTCGATGGACAATAATCACAGCTTGGACAGTGTTAGAGATCGCGTGTCAAGACGCCCTAGAAGAACAAAATATTTCTTATACATTTAAAGTGAATCTCGACGATGCAGTTGAAAGAAAATCACTACCTAGCCTTGATTGGAGCCGAGGAATTTGGCAGAAAGTTATCGAAGTGCAAAATTTTCGCAAAAACTACATTCACCGATTTATCTCAGAACAGAATCTATTTCCAGAAGCTAATCTAGCAGACTACGCAATCCAGGTTATACGAGAAGCAGTTAAAGAAATATATATCCATTCTAGGAAGACACCACCGAAATGGATAGAAGATAATGAAGATCGGGGATGGGATGAAGGAGATGGTACGTTTGGCAATGCTGTGGTCATTCGGGCAGGTGCAGATGTGAATGATCCTGATTCAATTAAAATTACTTATGTTTATAAAGATCGAGAATATGTCACTGAAGTATTACCACCAGGCAGCGATCCATCGCCTTCCGTCGAAAGCCTAATTGAAAATATTCGGATTCCAATCAGTTCAATTAAGGTATACCGAGGAAATGAACTTACATATGAACGCTCTTTACCGATGAGAGGTACCTAAAAAGGCATTGCATCGGATGTTTTATTCTACATGCGCCCACATTGACTCTCCTATTTCCTGGTTTTTCAATCAATCCTCGTTTTATAACCTATTGGATAAAATAAACACATTTGCTAAACTAAGGTTTAAAGTTTTCATTCTGCCATCAGCTATTAGCCGTCAGCAATCAGTAAAAGCTTTAACTGAGGGCTGATAGCTGATTACCGATAGCTATTTATTCGCGTAAATTCGTGTTTATTAGTGGCTAAATAGATTTAAAAACCAAAAAGAGAAGAGGGAAAATATATGAGCAAGTATCCAAAAGGGCTTGAAACTGCGATTGATTATAGGTTCCTTGATGCGGTCTTTCAGAGGAGGTCGAGGAGATTTGGACTGGGAATGGAAATTGACCGGGGACCGCTTAAGTATAAATCAAAACATAAGTCAGTTCCTCTCACAGAACTAGAAGAAGCGATCTTGGTTTGGACAGGGATTGGGATAAAGAGCATAAACCTCTCTGATTTTCCTCCTCACGTTGGCCTTGATCTTGAAATGCAATTTACAAGCAAGACTATTCCCGCGCTTGGCGATGTCCACAGGACTGAGCTTTTCTACACTAACGACGAAGGCACATATATGATAAAGATGCACGATAAAAAGCCCGATGATTTTAGAGGGCTTGAAGGACTAAGTCGAGAAGAAAGAGTAGATAGAATCCTTGAATTATTCAGGGAATCAAAGATAAAAATAGAGGATAAGCGCGCCAATCTTCCAGACCGCCCACCGGGAATTGCTTCACATAATCTATGGAATGTGAATAAACCGGGCACAACTGTTTTTATGCCAGTCACAGACCTTTCAGCCTGCATTATAAACCTCTACTATTTCTATATGAGGCCAGACCACAGGTTTAATTTCGTAGATGAACTTCACGGAATGAGACCCCCAGGTACCGCGGGATGGATTAAAAAGGGACTTATTGACGAGGGGAAACGAATGCCTCTCATCGAAGCTGAGCTCAGGTTTGCAAATGGATTTATCGCAGAGCAGGCTTTTATGGGCCAAAACATGGTGCTTGCGCTTCAGACACTTGGGCTTGGCGGATGGCTATTTAGTGGATTTGCTAGCATGTTTATGCTTGGGGGGACGCCGTTTTTTAAAGGACTTGGGTTCAGGTTTGTAACTCCCAAGGTAAAAGGTGAAACTGGAAATCCAAATCCTGTTGCAGTAGGCAAAGACGGCTTCTTTGAGGCATTTTGCCCCCCTTATTATAAGGATATGGGTGAGGCCGTAGAGGCTCTTAATGACCTAAAGTGGAGTAACTGGGCAACACATAAGATGCCGTATAAAAACCCAGAAGGA
>JAHFBK010000122.1 GCA_023250035.1 Candidatus Dadabacteria bacterium | reverse complement strand
ACCACCTATAGGTGTGACTGTAACCTCATTGCCAAACGGAGTTCAATCAACGACTATTAATGGTTATACATACTTCACATTTGGAGGGGCATATTATCAACCTTTTTTAAGCGGAAGCGACATAGTCTACATGATTGTAAATGATCCAACTGCCAACTGATAAAAATTGCACATAATACCATTTCTATCTACAAATAAATCATTATACCAAATTGTAGGTGCAATCCTTGCGATTGGCCTCCATTGTGGGCGAACGCGAGGTTCGCCCCTACAAAATCAATGCGGCATTTCAATACGAAATTGGTATGACCCATACAAAAAGAAGATGGTTGTAAGGAGTAATTTTTGAACACGGATCTGTGTTGATTCAAAATTGGACTGTGGTGATTATTCAAAATGATTTAAAAATGTGGTAGCATTTGAAGGCTATTGATTAAATCCAAGGAGAGATAGGAGGAGATAAAGCCATGATAGATATTATTACAGTTAAACATTGTAAGACTAAAATAGTAAAAAAGAGGCCAGTTGTCGCAATTCACTTCTCTTTTTCAAAAGGATAATGATCCCTATTTTATTTGTGACCTTAACAACCACTTTACTGATTTTCGCTCTGGGCAGCCAATCCGCTTTTAGTCAGTGTGCCGGATTATGCTTGTATGAACAGGACACTCTCCAGACTAAAATCCCTCCCGCAGGATTAGATGCAGGGTATCGGGAATCCGCTGCCGCTTATCTTGGATCTGAAGAGATGACAGAACCCAATCGAGACCTGTCAGTATCAAATGTCCAAGGAGTATCAAGTAATCATAACTCCGGCATTCTCGCAAGCGGAAGATTCAGTGTATCTCAAGGCGTAACAGATGAATTTGCTCTTAATGATATGGATTCGACTGGCACATTCGGTGAAAACACGAGCAGTAGGCTTTACGCTGCTAATGACGCTGGAGCAGATTCCAACCCTCAAGCCTCTAAATCAAAACATTGGGAATTTATATTAATACCCTATGTATGGTTTACGGGTCTTAACGCAGACATAACAGTTAATGGAGCGACTGCCGATGTAGATGCTAGCTTTCTTGATCTGGCTAAGAACCTCGATATTGCATTCATGTTTCACGGCGAAGCATGGTGGAAAAGCAAGTTTGGAGGCTTTGTGGACACAGTGTATGCGAAATTATCAGACAGTGGAAATATAAGTCTCCCGAATTCGAATTCCGTCAACCTTGGATTGACTAGCAAGTTATTCATCCTAGAATTTGGGGGGTTATATCGAGCAGGCACCTGGGACATCGGAAGTCCATACAATAGCTTTGTCCAAAAAGCAAAGCCGTCTGTTACCTTAGATTTCCTCGCCGGTGGACGTTACTGGCATCTATTAACTGAGTTAGACATCCATGGCCCCTTAGGGATGTTACCTTCGGAAATAGATAAGACTCGGCAATGGGTTGATTTTATTGTTGGCGGACGGATTGGGTTGAATTTTTATAAAAAACTAACTTTTGAAGTTAGAAGTGATATAGGAGGTTTTGGGCTTGGTTCTTCATCTAAAATTGCATGGAATATCGTCGCAGCGATCGGTTATGAATTACCCTGGTACAGAATAACCCCACTTATCGGATACCGAGCACTATACGATGACTACTCTGCTGAGAGTGGAAGTAATCGCTTTGAAAGCAAATTTTGGTTGCACGGCCCAGTGCTTGGAATTGCTTTCATATTCTAGACATGTAATGGGTTGGCAAGGTACAAGATGATTAAGGAAGGCATTAAGATGTGTGCGAAGCAGAGAATCCCTAGTTTCGCCGAAGGTGAAATTCTTAGCGTTCAGGAGGCACCCAACCTCGAATGGGCCATTCCGCATATCAAATTAATTCTTCTTTGTTAATCTTCATCACGAACATTCATGCAAAGGGGGATGGAGTGATGACGGTTTCAATCAGAGCATTGGTAGTTGGATTTGTTCTTCTATCATTTCTTAGTGTAAACACAATGGCGCAAACTCGCAGTGAACAAATAGAAGAGCTTAAAAGACAGATTGAAGAAATCGAGAGGCAGAACCAGAAGCAAATTGAAGAGCTTAGGAAAAAGATTGAGGCTCTAGAGGCCGAGAGAGAAGCAGAACAGAAAAAGACGGAGGATCAAGCAACCAAGCAAAAAGCCGAGGAAAAGGAAGGTTGGCAGAGTAAATTCGAGGCAGGTTATAAAGATGGTTTTTTCTTTAAAACAAAAGATGGGAACTTTTCAATGAGAATGAATATACTTGGCCAGGTTCAATTCTTTGTGAATGATACAACTGATCAGCTTACAGCTACGTCATTCGAGATAAGAAGGTTAAGATTAATATGGAGTGGAAACACCTTTAGGCCATGGTTCCTTTACTACATTCAAGTAAGCGCTGATAGTGGCGATATAGAGCTGAGAGATGCGTTTTTTGACGTTTCTTATGACATGCAAATTGCTCCGAGGGGAGGTCAATATAAGGTTCCATTCAATAGAGAGCACCTCACTTCAGGTCATGACCTACAGTTTGTAGAAAGGTCGATTCTCGATGAGGAGTTTCGTCTTGGACGAGATATAGGGGCAGGAACTTATGGGGCTCTTGGGAACTATATCGTTTATGGTGCTGGGGTATTTAATGGGGATGGAAGCAACGCTATAAGCACAGATTCGAATCTCCTTTATGTTGGAAGAGTACAGTTTACTCCTTGTTGCGGTGAACTAAGGTATGAACAGGGACAGTTTCCCACAGGCGGGAGTTACAATATGGTACCGAACTTTGGACCAAAGGGCACGCCCCTTATAGCTATCTCTGCTGCAGTTGCGGGAATGCCAGGGCTTAATATAGATAGGAAAAGCCCTGATAACGATATAACTCAAAGATATGAAGATATATTCGGTCCCGATGCTGCAAATCCAGTATCTAATTTCATTGAGTTTACAGCGGATATAAACTTTAAATATTATATTTTTAGTCTTGAGGCAGAGTACGACTTAAGGAATATAGACCCACTTTCCAGTCAGTTTGCAAGTCCAACAGACCAGGGATTTAGGATTCAAAGTGGTATCTTTTTGATTCCTACCCTTATAGAGGTTGCTGGGAGATTTGCACTTATTGATTTTGATGACGATGTACCCGGACCAGACCTGGAGTATGAAATTACACCTGGACTTAATTTCTACATGTCAAGAAGCCACAATTGGAAGATTCAGCTTAATTATTCTTTCATTAAAAACACCTTCACGAATGCTGGTGATATTAACGAAAACATATTTAGGGCACAGCTTTCAGCTTACTTCTAATCTACCGGATTTAACTCACGTTATGTCGGGTAGAAAGAAAGCTTTCGGAAAGGGAAGTGGTAATGATCGGTTTGAGTGGAATTATCAAGTTAAAACATCACAAGCTAGACTAATAAATTACGAATCTTAGCAAACAAAATCCTATGAAATTATAAATTTTTGCAAGCACTGTTATATCAAATATATAAACGATTAGGAGGAATCTTTACATCCACCTTCTTTAAGAATCTTTTCAATCTCGTATCCCGCGGCTATGCTTGCTACCCGAGCAATTATTTGATAAACAGGTGGTAAAAACCTCTCACATTCCTTGTTCTCACAAGAATCCTCATTTTCAAAAGAGAGGCAAGAAAATTCCATTCCCTTCGTACTTAGATTGTCAAATTCGCTCTTTCCTTTATTTTGTCTAAGAAAACCCCCCGCTACATTCGATTTTATCAGATAAATAACTGGCTCCCCTACAACGTGTGGTCCAAATTTAAGTGAAGTAGGTATTCCCTCTTGAATCACAACATCCCTTACTGGCTTTCCACCCTTAGTAACCCTCATCTGCTTTCTTCCCTCAGCATTAAGAGCCCTAATATCATCTCCGCTTGATATGCTTAGAACTGACATACCATATGTGCCTGAGTTACTCTTCACGAAAACAAAGGGCTTTTCATTAACCCCCCTTTTCTCGTACTCATTTCTAAGCCTGCTCAAAAGAAGCTCCACAGATCTGGCTACAACTTCTCGACCCTCAGGTTTATCAAAGTCTACCCCCTTTTGCGAAAATGTTTCGATAGAAATCATCCATGGATCAATCTCAATTATATCTGCAAGCTCGCCGGCGAGTTTATTGTAAAATTCAAAATGAACGTTCTTTCTTCTTGTATGCCAGCCCATTTCCACAGGGGGTTCGACTGGCTGTCTAATATCCCTAAGAATCTCGGGACATTTCGAGGAGAAATCGTTATTAATTAAGATAAGATCTGGAATAAACTCCGAGATGTAGACAATACCGTCCTTTCTTTTGAGTTTATAAGCCTTTACCTCTTTCCCGCTTATAGTTTTAAAACCTATTCCATCCTGATAGAGTTCATCACTTACAAGCCCGATTTCAACGAGAAATCCCTCACTCTCAAGAATAGTTTTAATTACTTGTATATTTTCCCAATAGTATGGGTTCCTGGTATGAAGCTCAGGGATTACAACAATCTTTCTCGTTTCAGGATGACTCCGTATGAACTCTTCTCTAAAAAGCCTTCCCACACGCTCTCTAAAAACTTGGCAGAGGTTGTTAAACCCTGCGGGGAATATATTTGTATCAACAGGGGTGATCTTATGATGAGAGACCCTTAGGTCGACTGAAGTATAAAGCGGAACCCTTGCTTTTCCGCTCTGTTCATCAATCCAGTCCTCTATCTCTTTAGCCTTTTCATTCAGCCTATAATTAATTTCGTCAAGAAATCTCATTCCGGTTTATTCTTTAACCACATAGGTCTCAGCAAATTTGTCGTGCCAAGCTTGGCGCTTAGGATCAAAAATGGCCCAGATAAATCCAATAAATATAAATATTAATGAAATAAAGTATCCAACCCACCTAATTAGAGCATCCCAGAACCCTATAGATTCTCCATCCGTTCTGATTACCCTTATCCCGAAGAGCATCTTCCCGATTGTTTTTCCTGAAAATCCCTGAAGAAAAACAAAATATGTAGTACTAAGAAAAAAAAGCATCAGGTATAGGGGAACAATAACATTTATGAATTTCTCTTCTCTAATGTCAAAAACGATACTACCTAGAGAAAACCCGATCCAGAGTGTTAGCGTAGTTACCATAAATAGTATTATGATATCTAGAAGAAAGGCTCCGATTCTTAAGCCCATACCAGCAAGATTGAATGGAAGTAATTCTTCGCTCTCCGCAAATGCTGGAGACTCTTGGGGTGAAGAGTAATAGCTGGAGGTAAATAATGGTGATTTTACAAGTTCCTCGTCACTTCTTTTAGATTTTAAGGATTCTTCAGAGGGTGGGACTAAGACAAAGGAAGTAGAAACGATAGATTTTTCAATTTCCTCTTTGCTTACCTTTCTCTCTGATACAGCTAATTCTTCTCCTCTTTTAGCTTCTTCAATATAAGTTGGAGTCTCTTGAGGTAATGAGTAATCGCCAGAAGGAGGAAATGTAGATTTTATAACCTCCTCTCTTTTTTTAGATTCTAAGGATTCTTGAGGGGATGAAATTAAGACAGAAGGAGTAGAAATGATAGGTTTCCCAATCTCTTCTTTGCTTATTTTACTCTCAGCTAAATTTACATCTTCTTGTCCTTTATCTTTTTCAAAGGATCCGTAAATAACCTTATATCTTGGGTTCAACTCAAGAGCACTACCGCATTTCTTACAGGCATCAAGGTATTCAAAACTATTAAATCCACACTTTGGGCACTTCATAACGTTTGTTAAAGATAGCACAACTAAGGTATAAGCTCAATCTTATAGGATGTAGCGGAGCGGAAAACTTTTAGGTCTCAATGGGTGCTTGTCATTCCCAAATGTTACCCACTAAAGACATGTGGGTACAAGCTTAATTGGGAATCTACCGCGCACTGTCACTCCGCACTCAGTTATCGGGTATCCAGGAAAACAATTGATGCGCGATAACTTAATTCGGGCATGACGATAGGAGACCCTGAAATAAGCCTGTACTGGCGTCAGGCTAGGGGTCAGGATGATGTATTAATATGTAATGTTTCTAGATGTAATGCCCGTTCCCCGAGCGGGTATATTATAAGGACTGATACGGGGGATCAGTCCCTACATGTAATTTGTTCGGAAATTATCGTAGAGACGCCTTGCAATGGGTCTCTACTCTTTGCCTAAAATAACGAAAGGTAAGGTTTTCCAATCCCAATACACATCATTGCATAAAAAAAACCTCTGTAACTGATAAGCTAATTTCACGCAAAGTGTACTAGTAATAAAAGCAATTAGAACTAATGCCGTAATGCTACACCTTGAGACCAAGCTTAATACTTGACAGAATAAGATCCACATGATACCTACTTACAAACTCTGAGCATGATTAGATGAACCTCAGCATGATCAATCATTTTTACAAATGAATTAAATTAAGATTATATTAACAACAGAGCTCGGCGGACCATGAGGATTATGATAAAGGATTTTTTATATAAACCCTCTCAAATACCTGCATACATTA
>JAHFBK010000121.1 GCA_023250035.1 Candidatus Dadabacteria bacterium | reverse complement strand
GCCTATCGTTGGGTGAGTTAAACATTACTTTTCATTGTTTAAATTTCCATCTTAAGCTTTGTTGAATTATAGAACATTGGGATTGAATTAACTTTTTTTAACCTCTTTTTATTATCTTGCTAGAATTGATTTCTCTATGTTAAGAGTAATCGGTTAAGTTTTTGTCACTAGAATTAACGATGTGGACAGGTTACTTTAAATATTATAAAATAAACCAGGTCATGAATTATATTATTTTCATTGCCTAATTAATTTCAAAGAATAGTATTATAGGGAGGCCAATATGACTATCAATATGAAACAAGCTGCCCTAGATTATCACAGTAAGGGTCGTAAAGGAAAGATTGAGGTAGTGCCTACTAAACCATGTAAGACTCAATGGGATCTTTCATTGGCATATACTCCAGGTGTAGCCGAACCTTGTAGAGAGATTGAAAGGAACCCAGACTTAGCATATGAATATACAAATAAAGGTAACTTGGTTGCAGTTGTAACAAATGGGACGGCTGTTCTAGGACTCGGTGATATTGGATCGTTAGCGGGCAAACCGGTTATGGAAGGAAAGAGTGTTCTATTTAAAAGGTTTGCAGATATTGATGCCTTTGATATTGAGCTTGATACACATGATCCCGATGAAGTAATTAAGACTGTAAAACTTCTTGAGCCTACTTTTGGAGGGATAAACCTTGAGGATATAAAAGCACCTGAATGTTTCTATATCGAACAGGAATTAAAGAAACAACTTGATATACCTGTATTCCATGATGACCAGCATGGAACGGCTATAATCTCGGGTGCGGGACTTCTGAATGCTTGTGAGCTTGTAGGTAAGAATCTAAGCAAAGTTAAGATGGTTTTTAGCGGCGCCGGTGCTGCCGCAATTTCTTGTGCTGAATTTTTTATTCTTCTTGGCGCTAAAAGAGAGAACATTATTATGTGTGACAGTAGAGGAGTTATCTATAAAGGAAGAGAAAAAGGTATGACCCCTCAAAAAGAAATGCTTGCTGTTGATACAAAAATGAGAACACTCGCTGAAGTTATGAAAGGTGCGGATGTTTTTGTCGGGTTATCAGTAGTCGGAATGGTAACAAAAGAAATGGTAAAATCGATGGCTGACAAACCTATTATATTTGCTATGGCGAACCCTGATCCTGAGATTTCCTATCAGGATGCAAAATCAGTAAGGAGTGATCTGATTATGGCAACAGGAAGGTCAGATTATCCAAACCAGGTAAACAATGTTCTCGGTTTTCCATTCATATTCAGAGGGGCACTGGATGTACGAGCTAGATCAATTAACGAGAAAATGAAAGTAGCAGCTTCTTATGCTTTAGCTAGTCTTGCCAAGCAGGGTGCAGATGAATCGGTAGCTAAAGCCTATGGAGAGTCACATTTTGAGTTTGGACCGGAGTATATAGTTCCTAAACCCTTTGACCCAAGAGTGTTTGTTTGGGAATCTGTTGCTGTAGCACAGGCCGCGATGCAGACAGGTTCTGCTAACGTTGAAATAGACATAGAAGAATACAGAGAGAAGCTTGAGAGAAAGGTTGCCGAAAAATTTTCTAAAGCAAAAAGACATACTAAAAGAAAAGTGGCTAATCGGTAATTTGTTAACTGAAGCCATTGGCTAGGAATGACATTCAAAAGAACTTTCCAGATAGATACGATAAATCTATTAATAAATACGATAGGCGACTTAATCTATATTAAGCAAATTTCTTCTGGGCCTGACAGATTAGAGTTATAGATTTGGGGTCGGAAATAAGTAATCTTAATCAAAATAGGAAATTCCGAACTGCACTTCTTTCTATAATCGTATCGCTATTTTTAATAATCACAAAGCTTATCGTCGGTTTTCTTACCAATTCAATTAGCATATTTGCCTCAGCGGTTGATTCATTTGTTGATGTAGCTGCTTCATCAATAAACTATTTTTCCATAATAAAAGCTGAGAAGCCTGCCGATAAGGAACATAGATTCGGTCATGGTAAGGCTGAAGGACTTGCAGGTTTATTTCAGAGTTTCATTATTGGTGGCTCTTCACTATATTTGATTAATGTGTCAATCAATAGATTAATTACAGGAGCGGCTTTACAATCATTAAATTTCGGGATTCTCGTAATGGTCTTTTCTTCAGTTGTGAGTTATTTCCTTGCCAGGTACATAAAAAGGGTAGCAAAAGATACTGAAAGTATTGCACTTAGTACCGACAGTCTTCACTATAGCTCTGATGTATATACGAATTTAGGCATCGTTCTGGGACTTATTACAGTGAGGTTCACAGGACTTGTATATATAGATTCTTTAGTCTCTATCTGTGTTGCTGTGTATATAATTTGGTCGGTTGCTTTTGTCTTTAAGGAAACGGTAGATATTTTGATGGACAGAGAACTTCCCAAAGAGACAGTGAAAGAGATTGAGAATATAATCTTGAAGCATCAACCAGTTGTAAAAAGTTTTCATAAAATGCGTACCAGACGCGCTGGCTCTAAAAGATTCATAGAGTTCCACCTTGTAATAGACCACAATCTTAGCTTTGTTGATTCCCATAATCTTGCGGAGGAGATTATTAAGGCCATCGAAAGCAACGTGCCAAACGCAGATGTGACTGTCCATGTTGATCCACATAGCTACCCAGATTATTCATAAATTTTGAAACCATTTTTTAAAACTAGAGTTTATATTAGAAGACCACAATAGGAGACCAAAAGATGAAAAAATTGGTTCTTTTTTTAATCGTTGTCACATTTCTGATTCTTTCGATCCCGACTATAAGCTTTGCAAAGAACCGTCATTACTATTATAAAAATTACTATGGTTCCTATGGTTACGCACCCGGTTATTATAAATCTTACTATTATAAGCCTTACTATGGCCCCTATGGATATGGATATGCGCGACCTCCGGTATTCATAAGTCCATACGTAGTTGCGCCCCCATTATATTTTCCCTTCTTTTCTTTCGGCTTTGTGATAAGGTAGAGTAATCAAGTTTTGATTGGACCTGTTATTGAAAGATTACTGAGGTTATTAAACTAATTCTTCAGTTCTTGCTGCTGCAACCACAGCTAACTGGTGTGCATCCGCAGCCCGAAATAGTTGAACTAATAGGGGATGTTGAAATTGGTATTGAGTTCTTGGGTTTAAATCCGAAGCTAGAAAATAATTTCTCAATATTTTTACTTCCACACCCTGGACAGGAAATTTCTTCGTCTGAACTTAGAACGAGCGTCTCAAATTTATTTTCACATTTCTCGCATTTGTATTCAAACAGCGGCACCTGTTAGTCTCCTAATTTGATATCTGGTATAAATATAATAACTATAAGAAATCTAGTCAAATTTAAAAGCTCTTCCAAAAACCCAAGCCTGCCCAGTCAAAGATCTTCTGACCATAAATATTTAAATGATACAGATTATTCGTAAGCATTAGAATCCCTACAATTACTAGCATCCCTCCAGCTGTGACTTTGTATAAACCGTAGTGCCGTTTTATCCATCCAAACGCCGTTAGAGCACGTGAGAGTGCAAGCCCCGTAATCAGAAATGGAAGTCCTAATCCAGCAGAGTAAGTAAAAAGTAAAGCTGCACCCTTTTCTGCTCCTCCAGCGGTGCTTGCATATAAAAGAATTGATGCAAGAATAGGTCCCACGCATGGAGTCCAACCAAAACCGAATGCAATTCCTAGAAAGAACGTCCCAATAAGTCCTAAATTCCCCTGAGGTAAACTGATTCTCCTTTCTTTATAGAGTTGAGGGATCTTGAATATGTCCATTGCAAAAAGACCGAAGAGAATAATAATCACTCCGGAAATTTTAAAAAGTAGCAATTTGTTTTTTGCAAGAAAACCGCCTAAGAAAGAGGCTGAGACACCAAGTGTTACAAATACGACAGAAAAACCGAGAACAAATAAGACACTAGGAAAAAGAATTTTTCTCACCTTTCCTTCGATAGAGTCTTTTTTACACTCCTCAAATGATAGTTTTGAAACCATAGAAATATATCCAGGAATAAGTGGAAGCACACATGGGGATATGAATGAGATAACCCCGGCAAGAAACGCAAAGATCCAGCTTACCTCTCCTACAGATGGGTTCATCTTATTATTTCTGATACATATTCTTTGAAGCTACTCTCACCAACTTCACCAAGAAATCCACCATAATTCTTTTTAACTATTTTCCCCTCTTTATCTATGAAAAAGGTAACGGGAAGGGCTATCACTCCATATAAATTTGCGACTTCTCCGGTCGAATCCTTTAGGTTTGGATAAGATATACCAAAGACATTAATAAAATCCTTAGCGCTCTTTTCTTCGTCAAGTACGTTAATCCCTAGAAATGCAACCCCTTTGTCTTTATATTCTTTCCAAGATTTTTGTAGAAACGGCATTTCCTCACGGCATGGCCCACACCACGAAGCCCAGAAATTGATTACAAGGGGGTTGCCCATAAAATCTTTAAGTTCTACTTTTTTATTGCCATTGAGTGAGGAAAGTGAAAAGCCCTCTGCATAAACTTTATCAGATTCTGCAGCGGAAATTTTCTCTTCAGCATTCTTACATGAGATAAGCGACGAAAATATATATAATATATAAACAAAAATTGAAATTGCTTTTTTCATTTTTATATATCCTCGATTAATTAATGTGTCCAAAAGGGTAATTCATAAATTATAATGTTGAAAACTATACTAGTTTTAAAATAAAGCCTAAGTGTTATGCAATATATATTAACAGAATTTTGTAATTATTGGTAGGTAAAAAAATGGAAGCATCTTTTAGATGCTTCCATCAGAGAACTGTCTTATTAGCTCCCTGATGTAATCTCTTGGGACACTATAGCGTGCATACCGTCCTTGTGAAAAACAATGCCCTTTACTGTGACTATATCTTCTTCATGACCCCAGAGATGCTTATTAGGATCTGTTCCAGAGGCTCTTTCTATAACTTGGTAGAGTGCACCAGCCTTCTCATCCAGAATACCAAAAGCCTGTCCTGCTTTTCCACAGGCGGTAGCACATTGCTTGTGCGCTTCACCCTTTAGGTTCATTGCCATATAGCAAACAGGGTCAATGACCCGCCCTTTAATGGTCATTTCCTTTCCTTCTGTAGCTTCTCCTGCAAGGGATAATGTATTAGCTAGAAGAAAAGCTCCTATAATCAGGGTTGAAAAGTAAACCGACTTTCTTAATCATGGTTATTAAACCTCATTTATAATGATTTTTAGTCGTTCTCACCTTCCAAAGAGCCCTTTAGGTAAGTACCTCACTCAGGTAATATCCCCGGCATTTAAGATGAATATAATTCGAAAAGGTTTTACTTGATGATACTTCCTCAGGATTTATCTATGAAAAAGAGGAATGATAATAGTTTCAAAAATTTTAGTTAAGAGGAGGATTGTATACTCATAGGCTGATCCTGGTCAAAACCCAATAGGAAAGAAGTGCTATTAATGCGGAAAAGGGTAGGGTAATAATCCATGCAAGAATCATCTCAAAAACGACTTTCCATCTGACTGTTTTTTTTCCATGTTTTAAACCTATTCCAATTATCGCACCGCTTGAGACATGGGTCGTTGAAACCGGTAGTCCGAATCTGGTCGCTATACCAACGAGTATTGAAGTGGTAAGGTTTGCCGCAAATCCCTCTTGAGGAGTCATCGGAGTAACCTTCTCTGCGAGTGTTTCTGTGACTCTTAGTCCTGATACTATGCTTCCGATACCCATTGCAAGAGCAATTGCTAGAAAAGAGACTGAGGAGGGCAGATGGGCTCCAAGAGCACCTGCGCCAACTATTATAGCAGCGATTTTTGGAGCGTCGTTTAGCCCCCTTGTAAAACTTGTCATTCCTGAAGAAAGCCAATGAAATAAGTCCAGAAACTCAAACCTTATAGGTGAGACAAGGGATTCGGAGCAGGCAGTTTTCTCTGCTGCCAGCAAAGTAGCTTGTGGAAAGGGATCTATATGGGATACTGCAACAATAGCGCCGGACCCTTCGACATCCCCGATTAAGTCGGGGATCAGGACAGGTTTGTCTAATAAAGGCTTATATGAGATGCCTTCTCTTACCTCTAGGCAAACACAATAGCGCTCAGCTCGTAAAGATACTTTCTGGATTAGTGGGAATAAGAGCCACGAGATTCCAAGTGCAGCAACTGGACTAAAAGCGAGTGGGAGGAAAATTTTCTTTTCTAAAACAGACCATGTTACTCCATCGAAGCCGACTGCGACTATTCCCACCCCACATAGAGCACCCGTAATTGAGTGTGTTGTAGATACTGGAAACCCTGTTTTTGATGCAAAAATGACCCAAATAAATGCTCCTAGGGCAACAGCAACTGGAAATGCTTGATTTAAGTTGGCAGTTGATTTTACTATCCCTCCTACAGAAAAGGTTTTTACCATCTCGAGTGCAAAGAAAGAAGCAAGTATCACCCCAGCCATGGTCCATATTGTCCCCCAGAGAATTGCCTTTTTGTAGTTAGTGATGCCACTGCCGACAAG
>JAHFBK010000029.1 GCA_023250035.1 Candidatus Dadabacteria bacterium | reverse complement strand
TTCCCCTCTCCTTCTCTTCTTCAGGGAGTCGCCTCCACTGTGGATCTACCTTGTAGAACGCATAATTGACATATTGCCTCTTTTGGTCTTGAGTCATAACGCTCTCCGTAGTTGTCATTGCGAGCGTTACCGAAGCAATCCTTCGAGATTCCTCACTCCGTTCGGAATGACACTTTGTTTCAGATTGCTTCGTCGTGGAGTCTATCCTGAGCGAAGCCGAAGGACCCCTCGCAATGACAGTTAAAATTAAATAAGGCTGTATAGGTTCTAACTCAATGTCTCTCCCGGTTTTAGCTCTATAATCTCCATCTTTTTCATATCTTTTGTAAGCTCTCTCAATTTTGCTGGAGTGCCTGTTAATACCGGAAATGTAGCATAGTGCATTGGTACCACATACTTTGGAGAAAGAAAACGGCAGGCGTGAGCTGCTTCTACCGGAGACATTGTGAATAAATCTCCGATTGGAATCATAACTAGTTCAGGTTTATATATTTCTGCAATAAGTTTCATATCGCTAAACACAGCAGTATCTCCAGCATGGTATATCTTAAAACCGTTTTCGAATTCTATAACGTAACCTACGGCCTCACCGCCATAAATAATTTTTCCATCATCATCCTGAATCCCACAGCTATGATCCGCATGAACCATTGTAAACTTGATTCCGTCAACATCTTGCGTGCCACCCTTATTCATAGGCATAATGGCTTGAACCCCTTTTGAATTAACCCATACACATATTTCATAAATCCCAACGACCTTAGGTTTATACTCCTTTCCGATAGTCACAGCGTCACCTATGTGGTCAAAATGTCCATGTGTGATTGCCATAATATCTATCCTGTCAAACTTTTGATGCTCCTTTGGACAAGCAGGGTTTCCCTGAACCCAGGGGTCTACTAGTATCGTTTTACCCTTAGGTGACTTAATCTTAAATGTTGCATGTCCTAAATAGGTTATTTCAACGCCTCGATTAAGTTTTTTCATAACTTCCCTCCATATGTTAGAAGTGTAAAGTGCATTTTAAATTAACCATAATGACAGAAATATTGCAACCTTTATAATTTTATACAATCATTTTGTTTTCAATTGTGATGGGGGAATAGGAGCAGGCACAAGGTTTTTAATAGGTTTTAATGATTGAAGATAAGCGAAAATTGCTTTAAGATCCTCATCCTCAAGGTGTTCCAGATTGAACCAAGGCATTGGGGGAAGAATTGGAGGCCCTGCGCCCATATGCTTTCCAGTCCGCATCGAATTTATGAATATTTCCTCTGTCCATAGGCCAATCCCTGTTTGCTTGTCAGTCGTCAAATTCGTTGCAAAGGTTACACCCCAAGGACCCACAGCTAAAGTTAAATCAGGACTAAAAAGAACCCATTTGCCAGTGTCAACTAGGCTGTAATCGATATCAGGCATCTTTGAATCTGACGGATGACCTGATAAAAGACGCGCCTTATCAGGGACAGGACCATTAGGTGTTAAGACCTTCGGTGTATGACAATCATTGCATCCTCCAAATCGTACAAGGTATTCACCTCGTTTTATCAATTCCTGTTTTGTTAGATCTTTTGCTTTTTGTTCCGTAGTTGAGCTTATTTGAAAAGAGAAAAGGACAAGTAGCACTGCCAAGATAACACTCATAGTAAAGAATTTTTTATTCATAGAATCCTCCATTTACTTCTAGATTATATCAATCTATATTCTGAAAACATAAACTGGAATAACGAGTGGCAAAAAAGTAATTTATACCTTGGCTAAAATCAAGTAAATTTAAAAGTAAAGCTTCAAATAATAAGCAGTAATTGATGATGTTGTGGAAACTTCCAAAACTTAAGAGCTATAGACGAGGACTCAAGATGCCCTTGAAGAGACACAGCAAAGGACTTAGTATTACTTAAATTTAGAACTGGTGCAGACAAGATACAAGATGAAGGCAAATCTTACATGCTATTTTACAATATCAGTATCAACAATGTTACTTTTATTTGATGGCTCACATTCCCTTGCTGCAAAAACCTGTTCCTCTGTCAAATTAGAAATAATGACCCCCGATACGCTCCGTTCTAAGACCTTCAGCGAACGCCTTAACTGGTATGAGAATAAACTTTCTCCTTGTAGCCAGGTGTTAAAAGAGAGCGCAGATCGTAATAATATCCCTATGGAGCTTCTTAACACGATAATCTTAAATGAGCTTGCAGATATAAATCTATTAGACTTAGGTCAGGAATGGATTGGTGTTGGCAAGGGTTCAGTAGGAATTGCGCAGATTCAGATTGATACAGCTATCTTCCATAAACTCGTAGACGTGACGGAGGAAGACATTCAAAAATACCAAAATTCAAACGAAGCAGTCCAAAAATTCGGTGGCAAGAAGTCACCCAGGAATGAAACTATAAGAATTATCACCGGGGAAAAACTCTCTGAGCCAGGGATAGCGATTGAGGCAGCGGCTAGAGAAATTAGAAAGATAATTGAAAATATTAAAGCTTGCTCGTTAAGTCCTTGGACAAATAACTTTCTCAATGGAGAAATCATCCTTACAAATGGAGATCCAAGCCAAATCTATGACTTTATAAAGGGTAATTCCCAAAAAGAAAAAAGTATAAACCTTGCACGAATGGTTGCCGCACCTTATAACTCAACCGGAATTGAATGTGTTGAAAACCCCGGAAACCCTTTCTCTCCCAATGACGGCGGCCCCTTTTCAAACCCAAGAAAAAGGAGTGAGTTGGCAGGCTTCATAGCTGAAGATTTATTCAATGGTAATCTATTTATACAATAAGGATGGATAGAATTTTAATAATCAAAGTGATTTCGTCTTACTAACATCTAAATATATTAACAAATAGTACAGCGATCTATCTTAGGTAAAATATAAAATACACCAATAGGCGGGATTTTCTAATCCCGCCCTTCGACAAGGACAAGACCTTGGTGCAGGCGGGTATATATATAAAAACAGGAAAGATCTTAAAGTAGAGACGACCCGACGGGTCGTCTCTACAATAATTCGCTTCTTAAAAAATAACCAGACGGGGTTGGAAAACCCCACCTAGCGGTATAATTTATGCTAAAGTAGGTGAACATGGACTACGAAATACTCGATCACACAGCGGACGTATGCGTCAGGGTTTATGGAAAATCATTTGATGAGCTTTTTGGAAACGCCGCTAGGGCGATGATGGAGTTAATAACAGACAGAGAGAAAATAAACCCTTCTCAAGAAATTGAAATCGAAGTTCGTGGAGAGACGATAGAGCAGCTTCTCGTTCACTGGCTCCAGGAGATTCTTTTTCTTCATGAAGTAAAGAAGATGGTATTTAAGGATTTTAGGTTAAATCTGATTAGTGAAACTCATGCAAAAGGAAAAGTCATTGGTGAAAAAATTGATATAGACAAACACGAACTAAGCTTCGATATTAAAGCCGTCACTTATCACAATTTGAAAATAGAACCTATAAATGATAAATTGAAAGTAGATATTGTGTTTGATGTGTAGCACACACAGAATCCCGTCATTGCGAGTAACCCTTCGACTTAGCTCAGGGTAAACTCTGTGACGAAGCAATCTCAAAAAGTCGAGATCGCTTCGCTATAGCTCGCGATGACAACTTTTTATTCACCAACATTTGTGGGATGACAAGGGCTATGAATGAGGAAATTAAGCTAGAAAAAATCCACGATTATCTTTGGGAGATTCCCAAAAAAGGCGGGATGCGTGTCCCGGGAAGAGTTTATGCAACTGAAAAGATGTTAAAAGATATTCAAAAAGACAAGGCGCTTGAACAGGTAGTAAACGTCGCTTATCTTCCAGGAATTCAAAAATACTCCATCGCTATGCCTGATATTCATTGGGGGTACGGGTTTCCGATAGGAGGGGTTGCCGCTATGGACGTTGAAGAGGGTGTGATTTCGCCCGGAGGAGTAGGTTACGATATTAACTGCGGCGTCCGACTTATGAGAACAAGTCTAACTGAAGAAGAAGTGAGACCAAAACTCAGAGAGTTAGTCGCGGAGCTTTTCAGTCGAGTACCGTCTGGAGTTGGATCAAGCGGAAAAATTAAGCTTTCAAAAAGCGACTACAAAGAGCTTATAAAAAAAGGGGCAAAGTGGGCGATTGAAAGAGTATGGGGTGACGCTGAGGATTTGGAAAGGATTGAAGACCATGGAACCTTTCCCGGTGGTGACTCGGATACGATAAGCAACAAGGCTTTTGAAAGAGGAAGCGATCAACTTGGAACACTTGGCTCAGGAAATCATTTTCTTGAAGTTGACATTGTAGATGAAGTTTATAATCCTCGAGTCGCAGACGATTTTGGACTTTTTAAGGATCAAGTGTGCGTGCTTATTCACTGTGGCTCTCGTGGGTTTGGTCATCAGATATGCACGGATTACATAGACAAAATGCTTTCCTATATGAGGAGAGAAGGGATTAATCTTCCTGACAAACAGCTTGCATGCGCCCACATTAAATCAAAAGAAGGAAGAGATTACCTTGCAGCATTTGCAGCGGCTGTAAATTATGCGTGGACAAACAGACAGATTATTATGGCTTTTGCAAGAGAGGCTTTTTATAGAGTTTTCAAAATAGGTCCAAGGGAATTGGGAGGACACCTTGTCTATGATGTAAGCCACAACATTGCAAAGTTTGAAGAGCATAAGGTAAACGGAGAAATAAAAAAAGTGTGTGTTCACAGGAAAGGAGCAACAAGAGCATTTCCAAAAGGACATCCTCTTATACCAGATATCTATAGAAACGTAGGCCAGCCTGTGCTTATTCCCGGCGATATGGGTAGAGCATCATTTGTCCTAGTTGGAACAGAGGCGGCGCTGGAAGAAACATTTGGAACGAGCTGTCACGGAGCAGGAAGAATGCTCTCAAGGAATGAAGCCGTAAGAAGGGGGAGAGATAGAGACCTTTTTGCTGAACTTGAAAGGAAAGGAATCATTTTAATGGCAAGAGGAAAGAGAACTGTGCTCGAGGAGATGCCAGAGGCTTATAAGCAGGTGGAAGATGTCTGTGACGTTGTGCATAACGCTGGGATTGCTAAAAAGGTAGCAAGACTAAGACCGATTGGAGTTATAAAGGGATAGTAGGAATTGGGCAACATCGTAAGGCGTGAGAGCGTATGGGATAAAAATCGCCTCACGCCTAACCCCTTACGTAAAGTCAGAGAAACTATGCTTGATCCAAAGTTCATAAAGGAAAATCTTGACTATGTAAAGAAAAAAATGAAAGATCGTGGAGTTCATATAGATTTTGAGAAATTCACAGCACTCGATGAAGAAAGAAGAAGAATAATCCATGAGGTTGAAGAGCTTGAACACCTGAGAAACACCGGCTCAAAAAAAGTCGGTGAACTCAAAAGACAGGGAAAAAACGAAGAAGCCGAGAAGTTCCAAATAGAGCTAAAGAAATCTTCAGAGAATCTCAAAGAGCTCAGCGAAAAAAGAACAGAAATCGAGAAAGAATTCATGGACTTCCTTCTTATAATCCCTAATATACCCCATTCCTCCGTTCCTGTTGGGAAAAGTTCTTTAGATAACGTTGAGATAAGACGCTGGGGTCAGCCAAGGAAATTCGATTCTGAACCTAGAGACCATGTAGAAATTGGGAAGAACCTAGACATCATTGATTTGGATAGGGCCTCAAAAATCACGGGAGCAAGGTTCGCCCTTTATAAAGGACTAGGAGCGAGGCTTGAACGAGCTCTTATAAACTTTATGATTGACCTACATGTAAATGAACATTGGTATACTGAGGTGCTTCCACCTTTTATGGCAAATCGAGATAGTTTTATTGGTACAGGGAATCTTCCAAAGTTTGAAGAAGATTTATTTAAAGTAAACGGAACAGATTTTTTTCTAATTCCTACCGCAGAAGTCCCCGTAACAAATATTCATAGAGAAGAAACACTGGGCGAGGAAGAGCTTCCTAAGAAATATGTATCATATTCACCATGCTTTAGGAGAGAAGCTGGTTCATATGGAAAGGATGTACGTGGAATTATAAGACTACACCAATTTAACAAGGTTGAGCTTGTAAAATTTGTAACCCCTGAAAATTCCTACCCTGAGCTTGAATCTCTAACAAACGATGCCGCTCGCGTGCTTGAACTCCTTGAGCTTCCACATAGAATCGTAGTTCTCTCGACAGGGGATATGGGATTTTCATCTGCTAAAACCTACGACGTAGAGGTTTGGATTCCAAGCGAAAATACATATAGAGAGATCTCTTCTTGCAGCGACTTTGAAGACTTTCAGGCAAGAAGAGCTAATATAAGATACCGTCCAAAAGGCGGAGTAAAACCTAGATTTCTTCACACATTAAACGGCTCCGGGCTAGCTGTTGGTAGAACAGTTGTTGCTCTCTTAGAGAATTGTCAAGAACCCGATGGATCGGTTGCAATACCGAAAGTTCTTATTCCCTATATGGGTGGTGTAGAGATAATCTCTTCTTGAATAAATAAATCAGTTGCAGGACAAGAATGTCCCGCCTTCTGAGGTAGAATTTCAATATATAGCGATAGGTGGGATTTTCTAATCCCGCCCAATATTGTTTGCGCACTATTTTACTTGCAAGGACAAAGGGGCACTATATGAAAGAATACGCCGTTGAATTAGCGAAAAGAGCGGGAACTGTTTTACTTCAGGGATTTAAATCTTTAGCCTTCATTAAAAACGAATCAAAAGACCCAAGACAATTAGTAACCAAATTTGATTTAGAATCAGACAAAATCATAATCGGCGGGATAAAGAGGAAATACCCACACCACAACATACATTCAGAAGAAGCAGGGTTCATAAACAAAGGGTCTTACTATACATGGATTGTAGATCCTCTTGACGGAACGGGGAATTTTACAAAGAAAAATCCATTTTTTAGCATTTCAATTGCAATTCAGTACAAGAAAGAAATTATTCTTGGTGTTGTTTATGCTCCTGCACTAGGAGAACTTTACTCGGGAGAGAAAGGTCAAGGAACTTTTTTAAATAATAATTCGATCTCTGTTTCGACGACGCATGAGGTAAATAGATCATCCATTGTTTCTTGCGAAGGTTCAGACAAAAATATTACAAGGTATACAATACTCTTCCGTGGAATAAGGCCCATCGTTCTTGATATGAGGAAACTAGGCTCGGCAGCAATTGAATCAGCATGGGTCGCTTGTGGGAGAGCAGAGGCCTATATAGTTACAAAAATCAATCCCTGGGATATAGCAGCCGGAGTTATACTAGTAGAAGAGGCGGGAGGAAAGGTCACAGACTTTAAAGGACGAAGTTGGAACTTTAATAGATCGGATCTAATATTTAGCAACGGGAAGATACACGAGAAGTTATTGGTAAAGATAAACGAGGGCTTAATAAACTGATAGTTTTTGATTTATTAGTAGGGGCAGACCCCCGTGTCTGCCTTAATGAAACACACAATAAGGAACCGGGCGAACACTGAGGTTCGCCCCTACAATAGATGAATAACACATATACCGATTATGACGTAATTATTGTAGGAACAGGGCCGGCAGGAGGTATGTGCGCCTACGAACTTTCAAAGAGAAACTTAAGAGTGCTTTTATTAGAAAAAGAAAAACTCCCAAGGTATAAGGTTTGTGCAGGTGGATTAACAAAAAAAGCTGTAGACATTCTACCTGAGGATATACGTGATATAGCTGAAAACTACACCTTTAATACCCATTTGACTCTCAACCACAGATGGCGATTTGCAAAGACAACTTCTTTTCCTATAGTCACTATGGTAATGAGAGACAAATTTGATTACTTTCTCGTCCAAAAATCTCAAGCATACGGCGCATCTCTTCTTGATCAAACGAGAGTAAATTCAGTAGAAGAATTTCCAGATTACGTACTTGTAACGACGGAAAAAGGGAATTTTAAGTCAAAGGTGATAATAGGGGCAGATGGTGTAACAAGCCTTGTGGCAAGGTCTCTAGGACTTAGGAAAAAACCAAAACTGGGCGTTGCCTTAGAGGGGGAGATTTTTCCAAATAACGATTCAGCCAACTTATCTATATACGACGGTTCTCTACAACTTGATTTTAATGTTATCCCTAAAGGTTACGGCTGGATATTTCCTAAAAGAGATCACCTTTCTGTTGGAGTTTTTACAACCCTGCCAAGGATAAAAGAGATTAAAAGATATTTCTCTTTTTACCTAGAGAGAAAGGGGCTTGCCAAAAACTACATCTGCTGCTCTCTTGTAGGACATCAGATCCCTATAGGAGGAAGGGATGAAATTCTGAATACAAAAAGGGGGCTACTTATAGGAGACGCAGCAGGGCTTGCCGATCCAATAACAGGTGAAGGTATATACTTCGGGCTTAGGAGTGGGCAGATTGCAGCAAAAGTGATCGCTCAAAGTTTAACTAGAGACTGTCTTTTGCTAGACGAATATACACAAAAAGTTAGAAATGAAATCATAGCTGACTTCAAATTTGCGAGCTACATAGCTAAGTTTTTTTATAACCTTAGTTTCTTTACATATAACTTAGTAAGAAAAACAAACAAATTCAGCGAAGCATTCGTTAGGGTAGTAGCAGGAGAACAATCCTACAGTGATATGTTCAAAAATATATGAGGTTTTAATGAGGTCAAATTGACTTATTAAAAATAACGGTAGATTTTTTAAATGATAATTTTAAAATTTGTTGATAGTTATTAAAAGTTAATATATAGCTTTAAAAAGTGTGGACAAGGACCTGATATTTATTTAATGTTAATTCTAGTTAATTTATATAACTAACTGCAACTAAATAATAGTTCCCATCTGCCATTCCAATTTAAGAATACATTTATCCGCCATATTTTCCTAGTTTTGAATCAAGTGCCAAAAAGTTCCTATCTTACATAATTAAGGTCTATAATTCTGACATATTAACTAAAGGGAAGAGTTATCTATCGATCCCACGATTCCTTCAACTAAAATCTCATTTCCTTCAAAATGAATCCTAGCTTCATTCAAAAATTTTTTAATAATTTCGGTATTAGTTTTTATATGCTCAGTAATTCTTGGAACCTTAAAAAATGAATTGCCATGAGCTAAAGCAAGCGGTAGGAGCAACTGGTCACCCATGTTTTCACCAACCGTAGCATCGCTTTTTAGAAAATTAAACAATTTCTGACTCGCTTCCTCCGATACTTCTTCCATTCTTTTCCCTCTTTCTCCAAGCGCGCTATAGCACACAGTTGTATTCTTAAACACGGCTTTTAAAAACACAACCGCCCCTCGTCCAAATGATGGCAAATCTCTTGATTCTACTTGATTACAAATGTTGTATTCGTCTAGAATTTGTATCAACCTCTCTTTCCCTCTTTCCGCCACCCCTCTTGAAAGATCTCCTACTGCTGAGATTCCAATTACTTTTATTAAATTACCTCTTTCTTTAATCACCAGCGGTAAAATAACCTTTATCGGCTCAATGCTAGAAATAATTTCTCCCCCTCCTTTTGGATAAAATCCTGCACGTTTCAATTTCACCTCCGCCTGAAAACCTATTCTTCTCATAAATGGAATCCATTCCTCTTCAAGAAATTCAAAAGGCGGACTCAAAGGAACATGAGTGCCTCCCCTTATATTAGCAATGGAACCAGATTTTCCATTGAGAGCCAGTGGAAAGAATATTGTCTGGAGAACAAGAGATGTTGCTCCTGCAGTTGACACATCAAATCTATACTCTCCAGGCTCTACTTCCTTCGGAATGAATTTCAGCCTAAGTGAACCGAGTTCTGCTCCCTCTAAACACGCAGAGCTTATCCTTGCCGCTGAGTGTGCTGAGGCAAGGTGTTGAGGGCGTAGCCCAGGGTTTTCCCTTCCTGCCCTAATATTTATTATCTCAAATGGCTTTCCTGTAATGATCGAAAGCGAGAGGGAAGTTCTAAGAATCTGACCCCCACCCTCTCCGAGGGATCCGTCTATCACTACAAATTTCATAATAACAGCCAGTTTTCCTTATTCCTTAAGCCTTTCTATTCTTTCCAAAATAAAGAGAGATAATGGAACCATCAGAAGACCCACTAACAAAATAATAAAAAAATAGTATGCAACAGTTTGTTCTTGTTCGGTTACCGATTCAAAGGCATAACGAAGAAGAAAAACAACAAGAAATAAAAAACAAAACATGGATGTTAAAGCTGATAGCATGAATAGATAAATAATGAGGTTAGTGCAATGATCCTTTATAAATCTCATCTATTTACTTCCACTGAATCTATTATCTAAAATTTTAACATAAAAATGAACAATATAATGCGATTGATATACTTTACCCACTCTTATAGAATTTAGGCTTACTCGGGTAAAAATATGAGAGGAGGAATTTTAGTTCCTTACAACTATTTTCCTAACTTGCTTATAAACAGTGCTAAATTTTACTCTGATAGAGAAAGATCAAAATTTCGAATGTTTCAAACTGCTATATGCTATTGAATTTCAGGTCGTATTTGAAAAAAGTCGGGATTAAAAATGAAGGGATTTAAATTACATTAGCTACTATGATAGAACTCTAAAACTCCATGATCTCCCTTTCTTTCTTTTCCAGGGTCTCATTAATCTTCTTTATAAAATCATCTGTAATCTCCTGAATCTTATTAAGACTTTTTTTAGCCTCATCCTCGGTTATTTTTTTTCCTTTCTCTGCTTCTTTAACATGATTGTTTGTGTCTTTCCTTATCTGTCTTACAGCTACTCTATACTCCTCAGCGCTTTTACCTATATATTTCACGAGCTCCTTTCTTCTCTCCTCAGTAAGATGAGGTATTGGTATTCTTATTACCTTCCCATCGTTCGAAGGGTTGACGCCAAGATCAGATTGCCTAATTGCTTTCTCGATGCTTGCGATAGCAGTTGTATCCCAAGGTTGAATTAATATTGTCCTTGGCTCGGGAACAGAAATCGTAGCAAGTTGAGTAAGCGGTGTCTGAGTACCATAATAATCAACCTTTATATGCTCAACTAGAGCAGTAGAGGCCCTTCCAGTTCTCACCTTGTTGAGCTCCATTTTAAACACATCTATGGATTTATTCATCCTTTTTTTCATATCATCGAGGATTTCATTTAAGCTCTTAATTTCAGTCATTCCCCACTACTCCTGACAGTTGTTCCTATCTCTTCGCCCATGATAATTCTCTTTATATTGCCACTCTCAAAAAGATTAAAAACAACAATTGGAATGCTGCCTTCCATACAAAGCGATATTGCAGTAGCATCCATTATTTTCAACCCCCGTTTTAGAACCTCCATATAATTTAGCTCCTTAAATTTCGTAGCATCACTGTATCTCATCGGGTCTCTATCATATACTCCATCAACTTTAGTAGCTTTAAGAATAACCTCGGCTCCAATCTCTAGCGCCCTTAATGTCGCTGCAGTATCGGTTGTAAAAAACGGGTTTCCTGTTCCAGCGGCAAGTATAACGACCCTTCCCTTCTCTAGATGTCTTATTGCTCTTCTCCTGATATAAGGCTCAGCAACCTGCTTGATCTCAAGGGCTGTCTGTACACGCGTCACTATGCCTTTCCTTTCAAGAGAGTCCTGTAGAGCAAGGGCATTTATGACTGTAGCGATCATGCCCATATAGTCCGCTGTCGATCTGTCCATACCGGTTGCCGCTCCTGCAATTCCCCTAAATATATTCCCACCGCCTATTACAAGGGCTGTTTCGACACCTAAGGCATGAATCTCTTTTATCTCTTCTGAAATAGTTTCTAGGACACTAAGACTTATTCCGTAATTTTGCTCACCCTGAAGAGCTTCTCCGCTGAGCTTAAGAAGAATCCTTCTGTACTTAGGTTTTGGCAAAGGGCTTAAAGAGTTCATTTAACTTCACTCAATAGGTTCACCCAACTGATATCTTATAAACCTCCTTACTGCGATATTCTCTCCTAACTGAGCAACCATTGAGCTTATAAGGTCACTTATCTTAATTTTAGGATCTCTAATATAAGTCTGTTCAAGAAGACATATCTCTTCATAAAATTTTTCAATCTTTCCTTGAACAATCTTGTCAGCAACACTCGCTTGCTTTCCCGACTCTATTACCTGAGCAGTCATTATCTCTCTTTCTTTCAAGTAAACAGACTCAGGCACATCCTCTCGACTTATAAACCTAGGATTTGCGGCAGCAATCTGCATTGCGATCTCTTTTGCAAGTCTCTGAAATTCCTCGTTTCTTGCCACAAAATCCGTCTCGCAGTTTACTTCGACCATAACACCTATCTTTCCGCCAGCATGAATATAAGAAGTTATTATCCCTTCAGGCGTTTCTCTTCCTGCTTTTTTGGCTGCTTTTGCTAAACCCTTAATTCTGAGAATTTCAGCAGCCTTTTCATAATCACCCATAACCTCCTCCAGAGCCTTCTTACAATCGAGAAAGGGTGCTCCAGTTCTATCCCTGAGTTCCTTTACCATCTGAGCTGTAACCTCAGCCATGTTCGGTTTCCTTCCCGGTTTCGCCCACGTCTTCTTTATAGTCAACAGGAACCGGTTTTTCCTCTGTCTCTATTTCACCTCCATATTCCTTAAAAACAAATACCTTTCTTTCTATTACTACCGGGGCCCTTTCTTCTTGTTTCTTTACAATTTCTCCAGCAAGTACCCTCTGATCATAAATATGTCTTCCTTCTATGCATCCATCAGCTATCTTCGATGTAAAGAGCTTTATAGCCCTAATTGCATCGTCATTACCGGGGATGGGGAGGTCTGCAGTTGACGGGTCACAATTTGTGTCTATTACAGCTACAACTGGAATCCCAATCTTTTTTGCTTCACGAACAGCAGTGTATTCCTTCTTTATATCAACAACGAACAATGCATCTGGTATTTTCTTCATGTTAATAATTCCATTTAGCAGATATTCTAGCTTCTGAATCTCTCTTTTAAGTCCCTTTGCCTCCTTCTTAGGAAGAAGGTCCAATTGTTTTTCTTCCTCCATCTTCTTCAACTCAAGCAGATAGTCAACCCTCGAGCGAATTGTAGCAAAATTGGTGAGAGTTCCACCTAACCAACGAGTATTAGCATATGGCATTCCAGCCCTTATTGCTTCTTCAGCAATGATCCCCTGAGCCTGTTTTTTTGTCCCTACAAATAGGACCTCACCACCGTCAGCTATTACATTCCTTACGAAGTTATAAGCCATTTTAAATAGGTTCGCAGTCTGCTGAAGGTCTATTATGTGTATACCGTTTCTACTCCCAAATATGTAGGGTTTCATCCTAGGGTTCCAGTGGCTCATCTGATGCCCGAAGTGCACACCCGCTTCAAGAAGCTGTTTCATACTGATTACGTCGCCAAAATTGTTTTCTTCCACAATTAACTCCTCCAGTATCGAAGTTAAAAATACAAATTAAGCTTAAATGAATAACATAAAAAACCTTTTTTGCAAGTTTATGTACTATTCAATATCATGATACTGAATTATATATACTTAAATAGTGGAATATTACCTAAGCCAAGGTAGCACTATCGAGGTTGCGTAATTTACCACTTTATTTATCGGTGTTAAATACAAACTTATACAAAAGATAGCCTGCATTTTACCCCAGTAATTCTACCACAAGTATATGAACAGGCATTGTTTAAAATTCATCCCATCTTATTATCGCTTTACACTACATTGAATATGCAAACTAATTAGTACTTTAGCACCGCTTTCTCTTGATACATCACTTTACTTTCTATGACTTGATTTAGTACGAAAAAAAGATTTGTTAATACCAGAACTAAGCAAAGCAACGGTGAGTTGAAGTCTACTTCTAACGCCGAGTTTTTTAAAGGTTTTTACTAAGAACAATTCCATTTTTATGAATCATGGTTTTGAATAAAGTGCTTTAATGGTAGAATGTTCCTAAAAGAAAATAGGCCTGATGAAATACTAGAATATAAACAATCTATTAAGCTGTTAAAATACTATGTCTCGCCGGTAATAATACATATCTTTTAAAAGAATATTTTTACAACTGAGAAAACCCTTAATTATGTAATTTAAAAGGAAATCTTTCATGATTTTGTTATTAGAGTTTTTCGATGTGCCTCAAAAGCTGATCAGTTGAAACCCCACCCAAGCTATGATATGATTCCAATCCAATTTGCCTCACAATTCACTAAAGGAGTAGAGAAGTAATGAGCATTCTCGTAAATAAGGACACACGCGTCGTGGTGCAAGGTATTACTGGAAGCGCCGGACTTTTCCATGCTACCCAATGCCGTGAATATGGGACTAAAGTTGTATGTGGAGTTACACCCGGAAAAGGTGGTACTGAAGTAGAAGGTTTCTCTGTGTTTAACACTGTATTTGATGCAGTGAAAGAAACAAAGGCAAACACTTCACTAATATTTGTCCCCGCACCATTTGCTGCGGATGCTATAGTAGAAGCCGCAGATGCAGGAATCAACCTCGTTGTGTGCATAACGGAAGGAATCCCTACCCTTGATATGATTAAGGTTAAAAGATATATGGAAGGGAAAAAAGCAAGACTTATCGGTCCTAACTGTCCAGGAGTTATGACCCCTGGCGAAGCAAAAGTGGGGATAATGCCAGGATACATTCACCTTCCCGGAAGGATTGGAGTAATCTCAAGGAGCGGAACACTCACATATGAAGCCGTCTGGCAACTGACTAATTTAGGTATTGGTCAGTCGACATGTGTTGGAATAGGTGGGGACCCTGTTGTTGGCTCTACCTTCATTGATATTCTAAAACTCTTTGAGAAAGATAACGAAACAAATGCTGTGGTTTTAATAGGAGAAATTGGAGGAAGCGCAGAAGAAGAAGCAGCAGGCTATATTAAGAAAAAATTCAGTAAACCGGTAGTTGCTTTTATCGCTGGTTCCACAGCTCCAAAAGGAAAGCGAATGGGTCATGCTGGGGCTATTATTTCAGGTAGTTCTGGCAGTGCAAAGGATAAGATTATGGCCCTAGAACGTTCAGGTATAAAGGTTTCTCCAAGCCCTGCAGAGATAGGAGAGGCCGTCAAAGAAGTACTCAGCTAAATTAAATATATTATATTAAGCAGTATACTTTGTTGCGATAAGGAACAACTCCACTCAGCCATGACTTCGCTAATATAAAGGTGTTATCATATGCGAGGGATGAAGTCCTGATACAATCTCAAAAACAGTCATCGGATTGCCTCACTATATCCTTGTAATGGTAATTATGAAAAGATCATTCTGTCGGCTCAAGCTTTATTGCTTCATCAATAAGCATTATTGGAATATCGTCTTTGATGGGATATAGAAGTTTACATTGATCACATATTAAACCAGATTGATCCTCTTTAAGCCTAATATCACCTTTACATTTTGGACAGGCAAGGATTTCAAGAAGCTTTTCATCAATAGGCATTCTACCCTCCGTATAGGTTTATCAGTAGGAGCAGCTTCCAGCCGGTCCCCCGGTTAAACCGGGGGATGAATCGCGCCATAATGTTACTCCTGCCTGTGGTTAACTTTCCTGAACTAATCATATATTCAAAACCTGCATCATCTTTGGTCAGCATTAGTAAGTCACTTATCTATAAATATCCAAATTCCCTTTTAGCCAATCGTAATGTCTTTTTAGCCCTTCATAAATATCAACCTTAGGAGTATAACCAAAGTCTCTTTTTGCCTTTGATATGTCAGCGTATGTATGTTGCGCATCGCCCCTCTGATGCTCTACATATTTTAAGATTGCTTTCCTCCCTGCTATCTCTTCAATGATTTGTATAACTTCAATAAGTGTTATTCTGCTCCCTCCTCCAACATTGTATACATCACCGTTCTTTCCTTTGATGAAAGCTCGTAGATTCGACTCTACAACATCATCAATAAAGGTAAAGTCCCTTGTTTGATCTCCTGTGCCGTAGATTTCTATTTCTTTTTCTAGAAGAATTGCAGTCATGAATTTATGAAATCCCATATCGGGGCGTTGTCTTGGTCCATATACAGTAAAGTATCTAAGCGATACGGTTGAGATATCATATCCTTTATAGTAGAGAGTTGCCAAATGCTCTCCAGCGAGTTTTGAAACACCATAAGGCGAAACAGGCTTTGTAGCCGAAGTTTCCTTGATAGGAAGTTCATCAGCGTCTCCATAGACTGAAGAAGAAGATGCATAGATGAATTTTTTAATCTTTGCATCCTTACAGGCTTCGAGTAGAACCTGTGTTCCAAGTATGTTGTTTTCTATATATTTATTAAATTCTTTTCCCCAACTTGCTCTAACACCCGGAATGGCAGCCTGATGAAAGATAGCATCAACCCCTTTTAAAATCTCCTTTAGATTCAACTCAAATATGCTGCCCTCAATAAATGTAAACTTATTATCACTAACTAATCCCTTTAAATTATTCTCTTTAATCTTTTTTGGATAATAATCTAGAAATGAATCTACGCCAATTACCTGAAAACCTTCTTTAAGAAGCCTTTCTGCAAGATGAGAACCAATGAAACCAGCCACCCCCGTAACCAGGAGACTCATTTGGTTTTCCACTCTTTGACCTTCCTTGTCTTAGGAATCTCCAAACTTTCAGACAAAGCCTCTTCTAAAGAAATCCACCCTTCTTTAATGGCCTCCAAGGTCCTTATAAGATGCAACTCGAACATCATTTCATCGCCTTTGAATTCTTCTCTAATTTTCTTCTCTAAAAGTATGAGAGCGTCCTTTCTTATTCCGCTGTCTTTTTTAGCCTTTTTAAGGTCAAACACTTTATACCTCCTCAAACCTCAGGCGGAGCAAGGATTTCAATATTCTTCAGTCCCTTCGTTGTATTTACATAGTTTACTAAAAGCCTAGTGTCTCTTTTTACTAAATGCTTAAAATTCCAGCTTACAACTATATCCACCCCTCCCAAAACGGCTACTGCCACATGAATGGCATCAGCAAGATACTTAACAGGAATCATTCCCCATTTAACGTATTCTTTTGCAAGCTCCCTTTCCCGATCTCCAATTTTAAGTACTGTAAAACCATTAGTCAAATCGAGGAGTTTTCTCCTAAGAGAGGCGGATTTAACCTGATTTAGTTCTTCTATGGTAAGCTTTAAAGATAACCTTTCATGTTCCATAAGAACCCTCCAGAACTCTTTGATCAACTCCAACCTTTCCGTTGATCTCTTATCATAGTATGCGCTAAATACAGTTGTATCAAGAAATAGTTTCACAGCTAATATTTCACATTGTATACTAGGGAATAAGGAATTAGAAGTGTCGCATCAGATGAGAATCTTGGTAATTAGACGAGGAGCTATAGGAGATGTTATCATCACGCTTCCTACGTTTGGAATCTTGAGAGAATACCATCCTGATGCCTACATACAGGTTATCGGCAATGGTGAATACTGGGAGATTGCACATAAGAGATACTATGTGGATGCAATTTCGGCTGGAGAGACAAAGCTCATCCCTGAGCTTTATTCAAAGGATGGAAAACCAAGCAAAGAGATTACCGATTACTTTTCTTCTTTTGATTTAATTCTCGCTTACATAAACGATCCTAAAAGAATAGTCAAAGAAAACCTAAAAAGAATCGGGGGGAAACGGATTCTTGTCTGCCCACCCTTTCCTAAAGGAGACGCTCTACACGCAGCCGATTACACAGCACTTATTCTTAGGGAAATAGGTCTCGACGTTAATCCTCCTTTATTTCCAAAGGTTCACCTAAGGAGTGAAGACCTAGATTTTGCCTCACAATTCTTCTC
This sequence comes from Candidatus Dadabacteria bacterium, assembly GCA_023250035.1. Classification (GTDB taxonomy): domain Bacteria; phylum Desulfobacterota_D; class UBA1144; order Nemesobacterales; family CSP1-2; genus CSP1-2. Next base: position 2,825 of record JAHFBK010000029.1, on the reverse strand, counting down.
ATCTTTAATAGAAACTGTAGAGACGCATTGCAATGCGTCTCTACAGACGGAATTTCGTTCTTCTATTGCATATAAACCCCTAGTAGCAATACACCCGAGAACCTACGGTATAAAGGGGTGGGCAATAGAGAAGTTTATTAGTATTGGAAAATGGATTGAAAACACACTAGGCGGAAAATCAATCTGGCTATTAGGTCCAGCAGAAGAAGAGAATTTAAAGTTAATCAAATCGAATTTTACATCCTCTCCTCTTCTTTATATGAATTCACTTCCTAGTGTCGCCGCTATTCTCAGCTTCACTCACCTCTACATTGGATGTGATACTGGGATTTCTCATCTTGCCGCAGCGGTCGGAGCACCGGTCCTTGCACTCTTTGGACCTACAAACCCTCACGTATGGGGTCCGAGAGGAAAAAAGGTTGTGATCATAAAAGCAGATGAGATGTATAAAATCCAAGAGGACGAGGTAATGCAGATTATTCTTAAATACAATTTGAGTCAAGGCATAGAAGAATATAAAATCCTTACCTATCTAGGGCTTGAGACGCAAGAGAGAATTACATCTTAGAAGAAAGCAAAAGAGACAAAGGGAAAAACTCCAATTTTTGTTGATAAGAAAACCTATTTGGTTATATAATAGTTTATGCATAAAACGGGTTCAGAAGCTTTTAGGTTATAAGAGTTCAAATACAACGGAGGCTTATACTTATATAAGTAGCAGAGATCCGTAGGGAAGACAAAGAGTCCATTAGACAATCTGAATTTGATAGGCAAAGGAATGAGATGTGACAAAAATTGTGAAAGGATTCGTAACGGCAAAAAAGGATTTCTGAGCTTCACCTAAAGGGATGTATAACCGCATTGCAGATATACCGCTAAATTGGAAGGATGTCCGCAAGGCAGATATGAACAAGTTATCTGCAATTGCCGGCTAAAAATGGAGTTAAATAATGACAGAAGTTAGATGTCCAAAATGTGGTTCTTCAATGGTTCTGCGCACTGCAAAAAGAGGGCCCAATGCTGGTGGAAAGTTCTATGGGTGCTCTCGTTATCCTAATTGCAAAGCAACTATTCTGTTTGAGTCAGTGGCTCCTGGTTCAGAAAAAGTACCTGAAAAAGAAAAGCGGTCTCTGACAGAGACTTTCTTTCCGCGAACCCTTATCGCCAGAGAAAGGTTTCAGAACTATCAGGTTCGATTTTTTGAAACCGCAGCAGTCTCTGAAGATTTGATGGAGAGGCTCGCTTCCGAATATATAGAAGAAGAAATTTTAAAGGCTTTCTCTCAGTGGAGAATTGATTTTCCAGTTAAAGAATCTAAATTTACACTGAACGAGCGTCAATGTCAGATAATTTCTGTATTAGAGAAGATTCTCCTTAGAGGAAGAATTATGCTGCCATCACCCCAATTAGAAGAGGAGTTTAAGGAGATATTTCTTAAAACTTCAAAGACCGAATCTTCTTTATTGCTTATAGAATCTTTAGTGTTTAAAGGCTATCAGAAAAGCCAAAAGTATCTATGGTTAGATAGTAAAGAAGAAAATATATTCTATGAAGATATTCTTTCAAAATTCTTGGGAGAAAACTATAAACAGTTTGTTTTACCTCAAGTTGAGCTTTCGAGTTTACTCCCTCCAAATGTGAATACTACAGGCCGCCAAAGAGCTGATTTTGCCATATTCCATCCCAGATTAGAAGAAAAAATCATAGTTGAAATTGATGGGGAACAGCACAAAGAACATATTGAATCAGACAAAGAACGAGACAGGACTTTGCAAGAATATGGCTATACAGTTATACGTATTCAAGCTGATGAAATACAAAAAGGGAGCGGGGGTCAACTATCGTTTTTGAGGTCAAAACTTTCTCCAATAGAAGAAAAGTTCAATGAGAATGTAGCTTCTCCTCATAATGAGATTATTAAATTCATACACTCGCTTAAACTTGCTCACCAAATTCAAATTGTTCTCCTCCAAGCGATTCAATCAGGGTTTTTAAATTTAGAAGATACAGGCTCATGGCACATTATTGCTGATTTAGATGAGATTGGTCTATTTGATAAGAAGGAAGCTCTTTCAATACTCAAAAAATCTGTGGTGGACTTTGTAGAATTATTAGAAAACCTTAGCAAACTTTATTCTGTCAAGCTAAGAACAAAAGAACCTAGCTATGGTCTTTTCTCTGAATACACTGTAGATAAATCTGCAAATGGAATTTATATTTCTTTCTCGGATAAATTTACAAGTAATTTGCCGACATTCCATGTGCAAAATATCTATTTTCCTTTCCATATAGCAAATTCATCCTTCCCATCAGTGCCACTAATTGAGGGCTTGAAAAAACCAGAAGAAAAAGATTTAGAATACTTTCTACAATATTTATTTCGTAAGCCTTATTTCTGGGAAGGCCAATATGATGGAATTATACGGGCACTTCAAGGTAAAGACGCATTCCTATTGCTCCCGACAGGGGCAGGGAAATCTTTAGTATATCAACTTGCTTCTTTACTTTTACCCGGTAGGACAGTGGTTATTGACCCAATTATTTCATTAATGGAGGATCAAATTGATAACCTTGCCATGATAGGTATTAACAGAAGCATTGCTATTACAAGCCAAATTGCAGACTCTCAAGATAGGCTACGAGCACTTCAACTATTTGGGCAAGGGGAGTATCTTTTTGTCTATATTGCCCCTGAACGGTTTCAGACTATCGAATTCCGGGAGTCACTCCGAACACTTACCGTCCATACACCAATTGCATTGATTGTTGTAGATGAGGCTCACTGTGTATCTGAATGGGGGCATGATTTTCGGACCTCCTATCTT
>JAHFBK010000028.1 GCA_023250035.1 Candidatus Dadabacteria bacterium | reverse complement strand
AGCACCGATTGGCTTGCCGTCGTTTATTACCTCTATCGTTATCGGCATTATAATCTACATCGGTATCATCGCATCCGTTGACAGTAGGTTATGGGATTTGGGACCTGTTAAAGCAGCAATTTAAAGCGTGTTCTGACGAATTCACGGGTATACTGAGTAAGCCGCACAAACTACTGGCGGGAGTTTCTGAGGACAAGTAAATGGGAGAAAGTAAGACGATGGATAACTATATGGTATCACGCGCGTTTATTGTAAGTTGTCCGAGGTCAGGGACAACACTTCTGCAAAGCCTGTTAGCAGCCCATTCTGACATTCATTCTTTTCCGGAGTCCAATTTCTTTGCTTTGGCAACTCCGAGGAATTTGTGGAGACGGTTTTTAGGGCTACATTGCTCCCTTCGGTCGCAGTGCTATAGACCCTAGTAGACGTTAGACGAAATTGCTTCAAATGGGCTTGGAAACGAATGGTTTTATAGATCGGTTGGAGAGAAAACTATTATGTTGATAAGAGAAATTCCTATAAATGATTTTGTAAAAATACGCAAAATAAATTTAATTCTTACTGCCAGGTCTTACACGCAGTTGTCTTATCCAAGATTATCTCAACTTTATGAAAAAGCCTCTTATTTAGAAAGAGAAAAAATCAATGGTAGTTTTGTAGAATGCGGTGTATGGAATGGTGGCAGTGCAGGCATAATGGCTTCGGTTGCTAGACGTAACAAGAATAGACACATTTGGCTTTTTGATTCTTGGGAAGGATTACCCAAACCGACCGAAGACGATATTTCATATATAGGGGAACCGGGTCGAGAAGGAATGTCTTTAGGATATGAGGAAAAGGTTAAAGAATTATTATTTAAAAAGCTCAAATTGAATAGTAGTAAGGTCTATCTTGTAAAGGGTTGGTTTAACAATACTATTCCTTCTCACAAGAAAGACATTGGCAAGATCGCTCTTCTACATCTAGATTGTGATTGGTATGAATCAGTAAAGCTATGTTTGGAGGAGTTATATGATAATGTAATTAATGGTGGTTTTATTTTCATAGACGACTACGGACATTGGAAGGGTTGTAAAAGAGCTGTCGATGAGTTCGTTGAAGAGAGAAATCTAAGGATAGAATTGATTAAGATTGATTATACCGGAGCGTACTTTCAAAAATGAACAAAATAAGATCCGCATGGGCGTATAGGAGGCTTGGAATTCATTCTACGGCTCTGGGGCAAATGGGTTTTTTGTCGAGGTAAGCATGAGGAAGCCAGACTTTTTCATCGTAGGTGCTCCAAAGTGTGGTACTACTGCCATGCAGGATTATCTCAGACAGCACCCGGAAATCTTTATGCCTGAAGCGAAACCGCCTCTCTTTCGCGGAAAAGAACTTCATTTCTTTGGGAGTGACCTTAAGGTTAATCATACAGGGCTTACTGAGGTAGAGTATCTTTCTTATTTCCAAGAGGCAAAGAATGAGAAACGAGTCGGTGAAACGACAGTTTGGTATCTGTACTCAAAACGTGCTGCTTATGAAATTAAGGAGTTCAATCCCTCTGCGAGCATCATCATTATGCTCAGGAATCCTGTGGACATGCTCTATTCTTTCCACTCGCAACTTCTTTATAACGGTGATGAGTATATTGAGGATTTTAAAACCGCCTTGGATGCAGAACCAGACCGAAAACGTGGTCTGCATCTACCAAAACACGGGTTAGTCCCCACAGAACGTTTGTTTTATAGAGAAGTTGGGCGATATCCTGAACAAGTTAAAAGATACTTTGATGTCTTTAGCAGGGAAAAGGTTCATGTTATTATTTTCGACGACTTCAAAACTGACATAGCTAAGGTTTATAAAGAAACGCTTCTCTTTTTAGGTGTAAACGAAGATTTTCAACCGGCTTTTAGAATTATTAATCCCAATAAGGGAGTACGTAACAAGTTTCTGAGAAGTTTATTAAGAAATCCGCCACAAATCGCTATATCGTTTGCTAAGGTAGTGATGCCCCAGCCATTGCGTCAAGGCTTAATCGAAGCGCTCACGAGGTATAACATCAGATATGAGCCACGACCACCCATTGATCGGGAATTAAGGAAGCGCCTACAAGCAGAGTTTGCATCGGAAGTAGAAAGACTTGGTGAACTATTAGGAAGAGATCTTAGTCATTGGAGTAATTAACTATAAAATTTTTGAGAACTTATGCTCAGGGTATGACTTATGAATAGTGTAACATCTCATGTTATTTTAAAAGAAAATAAATGATTAACGACTATGGAATACGGACCTATTAAATATAAAGACGGGATACCCCTTATTAATAAAAGAAAGACTGTCTCGATCCTAGCCAATAGACTTTTCTTGGATGCAATGAAAGAAGTCGTAAATCATGCTAAAGGAGAACTACTCGATGTAGGTTGCGGTGAATCTCCATTTTATCCATTGTTTTTACAAAGGATTAATAGCTATGTTAAAACAGATATACTTACCTCTCCTGTAAAGCCGGATATATACTCGGAGATAATTGCTCTTCCTTTTAAAGCTGAAAGCTTTGATACTATTCTTTGTACTCACGTTTTAGAGCATGTTTTCGAGCCATTCTGCGCTTTTAATGAAATGAAGCGCGTTCTTCGATGTGGAGGAGTAATTATAATAGGGACTCCTCTTATCTACTGGATACACGAAGCTCCTGTTGATTACTTTAGATATACAAGATACTTTTACCTGAAGGTTGCTAAAATATATGACTTTGAAATTCTTTACTTAAAAGAAATAGGCGGGATTATGAACGTCCTCGTTGATATGTTATCTAAGGGAATAATTCTTGTCTCCTTAAAGGGCAAATACCTAAACTTCTTAAAGCATATCTCTTTCCTTGTACAAGATATTGGATGGGTCATTGATAAAGCCTTTAAAAAGGATTTTGCTACCACTATTATCAACTTAGGTTACGTTGTGGCTTTTAGAAAACGCTGATTAGCACAAAAGATTTCTGTTAAAAGTACTGGAAATGGAGAAAAGCTACTAAAATTATCAAGCTAACATGACTTCGGAATTTATTGAGCTAAAATGAGTTATGAACCAAAATCTTATTGGGAAGAAAGACTAAGACAAAATTTTTCATTAAAACACACCGGTCACATTGGCTTTAACCTTGTTTATAACAAATGGGCATATAAAGCAAAAGTTCGAGTCCTTAAAAAAGCATTAAACTGTTTAAAGATAAATTGTGAGGGCAAAACTGTTTTAGACATTGGATGTGGAACAGGCTTTTGGATTGAATTCTATAAATCGAACGGAGCCGCCTCAATAGTCGGCGTTGATATAACCAGTATCAGTATCGGAAAATTAAAAGAGAAATATCCACAATTTGAATTCTGTGAGCTAGATATAGGAGATGAGGAGATAAACATAGATAGAAGATTTGATATAGTTAATGTGTTTGATGTTTTGTATCATATAAAAGATAAGCTGAAATTTGGAAAGGCGATGTCTAATATCGCACATTTATCTAAAAAAGGTTCTTATATCTTCATGACCGATTCATTGATCGACAGGAGTGCAGCCGACTATATTACCTTTAGAAGCTTAAGCACATACGAAGAGGAATTTAAGAGAAATAGTTTAAGGCTAAAAGGAGTTGCACCACTTTATTATCTATTAAACAGGCCTTATCCTTTTCTTTTGGAAGGGATCAAATTTGCTCTTCTTAAAACAAAATTTAATATAGACGACATAATGGCTCCTATCCTTTATTACCTTGATAAGGTTCTTTTATCTCTTCAGAGATCTCATCTTAAGCTTATTATCTGTGTAAAAGAATGAAAGTAGCTCTTTTCCTAACAAACTTTCCCACCCTCCCCGAAACCTTCATCCTAAACCAGATAACCGGGCTTATAGATTTGGGAGTTGACATTGATATTTGCGCTTCGGCTAATCCCCATGAGGGCAAAGTCCATCCTCAGGTAGAGAAGTATAAGTTGCTGGAAAGAGTTATTTATTCCGATTCAATCGCCCCGCTATCTAAGAGATTAACCAGAGGAGTGAAGACAGTTTTAATGAATTTTTACAAAAATCCTCTAGCATACACCGAAGCAATAAAAAGCCGATCGCTTAGAGACATATTTTATGTCAACGACTTCGTAGCTAATAAATCAAAAAAATCGTATGATTTAATACACGCCCACTACGGTTCTAATGGACTTATAGGAGCGATTTTAAAGGAAACAGGTGTTTTTAGAGGGAAGCTTGTTACTTCCTTTCACGGATACGATTTTAGTAAATTAATTAATGAAAGGGGGAGTGAGACCTACAAGGAACTTTTTAGAATAGGAGACCTTTTTACCGCTAATACTAATTTTACTAAAGGGAAATTGATTGAATTAGGGTGTTCTAAGAGTAAAATTGTCAAGCTGCCTGTAGGTATGGATATCAACTTTTTTAATTTTAGAGAAAGATACTTAAGAGATCGAAGCGTAGTTAAACTGTTAACAGTAGCACGAATGGTTGAGAAAAAGGGGCTGGAGTACGCAATTAAGGCTGTCTCTAGGGTAGCTCAGAAGTATTCAAACATTGAATATAATATAATAGGTGATGGCATATTAAGGAGGAGGCTTGAGAAATTGATTAAGGAATTGGGTATAGGCGATAAGGTCAATCTATTAGGCTGGAAGACACAAGAAGAATTACAAAAGCTGTTTCAAGAAGCACACATTTTTATTTTAACTAGTGTAACAGCAGGCGATGGAGATATGGAAGGGCAAGGATTGGTACTTCAAGAAGCTCAAGCAGTGGGACTGCCTGTTTTATCTACGCTTCATAATGGAATTCCCGAAGGCGTTATAGACGGTAAATCTGGCTTCCTTGTTCCTGAGAAGGATGTTGATGCTTTAGCCAAGAAATTAGAATATCTTATTGAACATCCTGAGTTATGGTCAGAAATGGGAAGATATGGACGAAAGTTTGTTGAAGAACGATATGATATCCAAAAACTTAATCAGCGATTAGTAAAAATATATGAGGCTTTGCTTACTGATAACACCAAAGTATTAGAAGAGCTTAAGAGTTATCAATAAATCTCGATAAATCTGTTCTTTAAAATTTAATGAGCTTACTAAAGAGTTAATACTTCTAGGATTGTTTCTTCTAACTTATCTGCTAATCTATCCCATCGGAATTCATCTACATCTTCAAGGTTAAATTCGCTTTCTAAGTGTTTATTCTTCCACGAGTTATAGAGATGGATAATAGATTCACTTATTTTCGAAGGATCATTTTCGACAGAGATTCCTCTTTTATATCTCTCAACTATTTTTGAAGCAATATCGGCGTTATCTATTTTTACCGATAATATAGGCCTTTTTGCTGCGATGTACTCGTAGGTTTTTCCTGGGACTTGGATCCCTCCACCGTGCCCTATCAGTAGAAGCACCGAGGCTCCTTTTTGAAGTGCTAACGACCTTTTGTTTGAAACAAAGCCGATAAATTTAACAACTTCTGATAGGCCATTTTTTTCTGTGTATATTTTATATTCTTCATTCGTAATGTTTCCTGCAATAACCACCTCTAAGTCTTTCCAAATCTCCCTTACACGTTTAAGTGCGTCAAAGAATCTAAAAGGCTCTCCGTCTTTGTAGAACATCCCTGTGTAAACAATTCTAAATTTGTCTGTGCTTTCCGGAAGGGATTCGTGAAATTCTTTATAAGAAAAACCCTGTGTAATTACCTTTACGTCCTCCGATTTTAGAAACGGGTACAAATTCAGGTAATGCTCTTTTGTCCCATCTGTAGTAAAAATCAACTTATTTACAGATTTTAAAATCCTGGCTTCTAATTTCTTATCGATAAGGGAGCGCCATTTTGGCAACCTGAATGAAGGATTATATACCCAAGGATCACCATAATCAGCTATCCAGGGTTTACCTCCACTGAGCTGTTTTAGGAAGTACCCTACTATATGACATGTGGAGGGAAAGGCGGACGAAATGATTGCATCATAACTATTCTCTTTTATAAGTCTTCTCCCCGTTGAAAGTGCAAAGGGAAGCCAACTTACTGCTTCGTCAGGTATAAAAACTGTCCTGAGACTTTTTTCAAACGTCTTAAATAACAGTTTTCCAATGGTTTGCTTGAGGGAAATCGAAGTATCGGGTGAAGTAAGTTGTAGATTATCAGATTGCTTCGCCTTGCTCGCAATGACATTATTCTCAGCGAGAAGAAGGCTAGAGAGATGGTGCATAATTCCGGGATATGTTCTAAATATCTTTGCTTCGGTCGGGAGATTATCCAGGAGTTTTGAATCATAATTTGGATGTTTATTAGAGGTATCTATGGTAAGTACGTCTATACACCAGCCTTTCGAATAAAGATGTGTGACAAACTCTCGCCATCTGTAGCTTCTCGGTGTGCCTATTGGTGGAAAGTAATAAGCGCAGATAAGAATTTTACCTTTCATATTGTTACTTGGAAGAGATTTTTAGAAGCTTATCAGGGGATGAATTGTGTTTAAAAGGAAAAATATCCATAATAGCCTTTTCAAACTTTTTTTGGCTTTCTTTAATATCGTATTTTGAAACTGTCTCAAATCCGCTTTTTTTTAATTTTTCTCTAAGTAGTTCATCATTAAGAATATTCATAAGCTTTTCTTTTAAATTATCGGTATCTTCTATGTCTGCTACAAGGGCATTCTCTCCGTCTTTTACATAAGAAACGGCTTTAGTTGTAACCACGGAACAGCCACAAGCCATAGCTTCAAGTGGCAGGAGAGGAAGTCCTTCATGTCTTGTAGGATAAAAAAGGGTGTTAGCGCTGCTAATTATCTCTCTCATTCTGTCCTCTGTAACCCAGCTGAAGTTTCTAACTTTAGCTTTTAGTGTTTCTTTTTTTAACTCTTCACCACATATCCAGACTTCGATTTTATTTCTATATTCATTACTTAGTTTATTTATGACTTTAATTGCGATATCGAATCCCTTCCTGTACTCGTTTCTTGAAAGTAAAAGCACTGCTTTTTTATCATCTTTAATTCTTATGAGATCTTCGTCAGGGTCAGGATAAAAGGTATTCAAATCTATTCCGTTTTCAACAGTTACTACATCAGCATCGTATTTTTCTTTTAGTATTTGTGAGAGCCACTCGGCTACAGCAATTACCTTTACTTTTATAAGTTTAAGGCAGAAAAAGTAGAGGATTCTAATAAAAAGTTTTATAAGTTTGTTTTTATAATAAGATTCGTCATAATCCTGCGCAAAGAAAATCAGCCTAGAGCGGTTTCTGAAAGATAGTAGTGAAGCTAGGGCGATGATGTCAACTATAACAACATCTGAGTTGAATCTATTTATAGTCGCATAAATAATTGTTCCGAGTTTTTTCAGAATGGGAATTTTTAGTAGTTTGAGTTTTGGATGTAGCTTGAAAACTGTGTCACAGATATTGTACCACAACACTACGTTATGTCCCTTTTCAGCAAGATAGTTGGCGTATTCAATCATCATTTTATCCCCGCCTCTACTGAGAAGGGAATGTCTATAAAAAGAAATTTTCACCTACTCTTTAACTCCAGGTTTGACTTTTATGTTCTGAAAAATTGTCTTATTAAATTCTAGCCGTTTTCTTGGAGCTGTGCAATTTATAATATCGTGCTTTGTGAATCGAATCACGAGTTGGGAAATGTAGGGCTCGTTTCCCAAACGAGCCTTTAGGGCTGATGAGGGCATCAGCCCCTACAATCGCTTTATGCCGGAGAGATAGGATAGGGGTAAATACAACCAAAGCTACATAGTTGAGATGGTATTACGTGGTTGCTACTTCTTTTTAGATTTGTAAAATATGAATGGAGAGGACATTAATGAATTTGAAAGATAAAATAATAGTCAAGCAAGGTGATATTACTGATATTGAGGTGGATGCAATTGTAAACGCTGCGAATACACGTCTTATTCTCGGTGGTGGGGTTGCTGGGGCTATTAGAAGAAAGGGCGGTGATTTGATTCAAAAGGAATGCGATAAGATCGGTTCTATTCCTTTAGGAGAGGCTGTTGTTACAGGAGCTGGTAAGCTTAAGGCAAAGTTTGTCATTCACGCCGCTGGAATGCACCTGGGTGGCAGTGTAAGCGAAGAGCCGTTGAGGGAAGCTACTAAAAATAGCCTTCTAAGAGCGGATGAAAAAGTGTTAAAAACAATTGCCTTCCCTGCGATCGGAACCGGAGTCGGTGGTTTTTCTATAAATAGATGTGCTCAAGTGATGATTGATATAGTTGTTGAATATTTAAAGAATGAAAAAACTGGCATCGAGAAGGTTTATTTTATTCTTTTTGAGATGGAGACTTATAAGGTTTTTAATGATTATCTCAGGAAAGTCGCACTTTAAGTGCAAATAGGGATTTGATCTTAACCTGTAATAAGTTTTCCTGTTTGTTATATTTCTGCTAGTCTATCAAGAGGTTACATTATTAGGTCGGCATTTATGTACTCAAACGAAATAGAGGAACTTGAGAGAATTATAAACGGAAGAAAAGGCGTTAGAATTAAAAGGGATTATAGTTTTATAGCCGCCGCAGTAGTGGCAATCCTGAGAGAAGAGCGGAATGGATATTCGATGCTATTTATTAAACGGCCTGAAAGTGAAGGTGACCCCTTTTCTGGACATATGGCTTTTCCTGGGGGTAAGATGAAAGTAGAGGACAAAAGTAAGCTAGAAACTGCGATTCGTGAAACTATTGAAGAAACAGGCATTGACCTGAATAGGATTGGAAAAATCCTCGGAGAGTTGGACGATGTTAGTCCGATTAATCCAAAGACTAATCACTATGTTGTTACCCCGTACATTGCCTATCTAACAGAAGACTCGGAAATTAAGCCGAATGATGAGGTGGCTTCTGCTATTTGGATCCCGGTATTTCATTTCAGTAATGAAAAGGCATTCGAGAGGAGAGTCGTAGAAAAACACGGGATGAAGTTAGAAGAATTCATCTACCATTATCAAAACCACGTGATTTGGGGAATGACTGCGAGAATTCTTCATCAGTTTCTCTCCTTAGCAGGCCATCTTTTTTGGATCAGGGATAAGTTTAATTGACAACCTTTCATAGCTACCAAAAGTGATCTATGGATTTTCTTATTACCCGATGATAAAATTCTTTGAAAGTAGAGCACGACAGGGGGTATATAATGAGAGGAGTAAACAAGGTAATCCTTATCGGCAACTTGGGACGTGACCCTGAAATAAGGTACACGACCAGTGGACAAGCAGTTGCTAACTTTACGCTAGCTACTACTGAGGTGCGTCCGAATAAAAGCGGTGAGAAGGACGAATTCACAGAATGGCATCGTATTGTCGCCTGGGGAAGACTAGCAGAGATATGTGGCGAATACCTATCTAAAGGAAAAACTGTTTATATTGAGGGGACTCTTAGGACACGTTCCTGGGAAGATAAAGAGGGAAGAAAGAGATGGACAACCGAGGTAGTTGCACAGAATATGCAGATGCTAGGTCCATTTCAAGAAAGAGCTGCGTCAGCTACTGTGGCTGAGGAGAAACTTACCGAGGACTTTGAAAGTGGTGAGGAATCTTTTGGTTCTGACGAGGACGTCCCATTCTGATGGTAACTCATTTTTCAAAACGGTAGTTTATGTATAAGTCTAGTTTAAATAAAATGGTATATCTTCTCATTGCATGCTAGGAAAGCTGAATTTATTCAACCGCAGAAATGAATTTTTTGAGTGTTGAGATGTATAAATAAACTTAGTATTTGTTTAAATATAAAGTACATAAGTAAAACCCAAAATTGCCTTATGATTCCTTTTATATTTTTAAAATGTATGATACGTACTCTTTATGTTAAAGATCCAGTCATTCTTTAAGACGATAAGGGATGGTAAGTAAATAACATAATGGATTGTTCGGTTATAGTCCTTGCCGCTGGCAAGGGAAAAAGAATGAAATCTGAGCTTCCTAAGGTTCTTCATCCAATATTGGGACGTCCTATACTTAGTTACGTTCTTGATGCAGTTATGCAAATCTCGCCAGAGAGAATAATTGTAGTAGTAGGATATGGTGCGGGTAAAATTAAAGAGGCGCTTTCATCCATTAAGGTTAAATACGCCCTGCAGGGTAAGCAGCTTGGTACAGGACATGCTGTCAGGTGTGCTAAGGAGGCATTTCGAGATTATAATGGGAAGATTCTTATAGTAAACGGAGATTTTCCTCTCATTCGTCCTGAGACCTTAAAAGGTTTCGTCGAGAACCACAAGAAAACCAATACGGGGATTTCCCTTCTTACAGCCTTTCTCTATAGCCCGGAGGGTTATGGAAGGGTTGTAAGAAACGGAAAGGGTTATATTATAAGAATTGTAGAGGAAAAGGATGCGACTCCCAAGGAGAGGGGGATCAAGGAGATAAACTCAGGCGCATATTGTGTCGAATCAAGTTTTCTCTGGGATGTAATTGGGAAGATCGGTAGTAAAAATGAGCAGAAGGAATATTATCTCCCAGATATTGTTAATATTGCAGCTAAGAGCAGGAAAAAGGTCAGTGGATTTATTGTTCCTGATAGCGAAGAGGTGCTCGGAGTGAATAACCGAGAGGAGCTTGCAAGAGTAGAAGAGCGTCTGAGGAAGAGAACAAATGAGAAACTTATGCTCTCTGGGGTAACGATAGTGAATCCAGAGGTTACATATATTTCTCCCAGTGTTTCTATCGGTGCTGATACTGTAATTTATCCAAACACATTTATTTACGGAAATACAAAGGTAGGAAAGGATTGTAAAATTGGTCCATCTGTGTGGATTGAGGATTCAGAGATCGGTGATGATGTGACTATTGCATTTTCTTCTTATATAATGAAGGCTCTTATAGAAGATAAAGCTAAAATAGGACCCTTTGCCCATCTTCGTCCAGAATCACGAGTACTTTCTGGGGCTAAAGTCGGAAACTTTGTTGAGATAAAGAAAGCAAAAATCGGACGAGGTTCGAAAGTTCCTCATCTATCCTACATTGGGGACGCAAGCGTTGGAGAGGGAGTGAACATAGGGGCTGGAACAATTACATGTAATTATGATGGTTTTCATAAGCATGAGACAATTATTGAGGATAATGTTTTTATAGGTAGTGACACAATGCTTGTTGCTCCTATAAAGGTTGGAAAAGGGGCCACAACCGGGGCAGGTTCAACTATAACAAAGGATGTTCCGCCAGGAGCTCTGGCAATTGAAAGATCAAAACAACAGGTAATAACTGGCTGGAAAAGAAAGCCTAAAGGAAAAAAGGGAAACGAATAGATGTGTGGAATTGTAGGATACATAGGCAGCGCAGGAAAAACAGTAGATGTGTTGGTTGAGGGACTCAGAAGGCTTGAATACAGAGGGTATGATTCTTCTGGCATTGCCATCCTTGAAAATGGTCATGCTAAAGTTCTAAAGAGCGAAGGAAAACTCGATAACCTTCTTAAAAAGCTTAGTTTAACTTCTTTTAATGGTTCCTTAGGAATCGGACACACAAGATGGGCAACCCACGGAGTTGCTTCAGAGAGAAATGCTCATCCCCATGTCTCAGGTGGAACAGCAGTAGTTCATAATGGGATTATAGAGAACTATCAGGAGCTTAAGGACGAGCTTAAAAAGAAGGGATACGTCTTTAATTCTGATACAGATACAGAGGTAATTTCACATCTTATAGAAGATTTTTCAAGAAACGGGTCATCATTTGAGGAGTCTGTAAGAGGCGCTTTTAAACTTATAGAAGGCTCCTATGCAGTGGCAATAGTTTCTGAAAGGGAGCCAGACAAGATTATAGGAGTAAGAAAGTTCTCCCCCCTCATTGTTGCTCTTGGTGAAAATGAAAACTTCATAGCGTCTGATATTCCAGCCGTTCTTCCATATAGCAGGAAGATTATTTTTTTAGAGGACGGCGACGTTGCTATACTTGAGAGGGATAGATTTAGAATAACTGACCTTGATGGGCAAGAGATTAAGAGGGAAATATTCTCAATCAACTGGGACCCTGTTGCTGTAGAAAAGGGCGGCTACAAGCATTTCATGCTAAAGGAAATCCATGAGCAGCCACATGCTGTGCTTGATACCATTCGTGGCAGGGTATCGGAAGAGGATGGTAATGTGTATTTTGAAGATTTGGAAGATGTTGCAAAAGGTGTAAGAAGAATAGTAGCGATTGGGTGCGGGACTTCCTATCATTCATGTCTTGTTGGTAGGTATATAATAGAAAATATTTCCAAGGTTCCGGTAGAATTGGATTTTGCATCGGAAATTCGGTATAGAGACCCCGTTGTTGATGAGGGTACACTTGTCATAGCAGTGTCGCAGTCTGGAGAGACTGCGGATACCTCCGAAGCGCTTTTAGAGATGAAAAAAAGAGGGGCAAGAACGCTTGCAATCACAAATGTTCCGAAAAGCAAAATCGCTAGGGAATCAGACGCTGTAATCTACACTTATGCAGGACCAGAAATAGGTGTTGCATCAACTAAGGCTTTTACCACTCAGCTTATAGTGTTTTATCTTCTTTCGATTTATCTAGGTAGATACACAGGAAGGGTAAGCGATCAGGAGGGAAGGAGATTTATTCGAGATGCCTTCAGGTTGCCTCAGCTTCTTGAAATGGCTTTAAAGCTAGACGAAGAGATCAAAGAACTAGCAATGGAGTTTTATCATTATAGGAATTTTCTTTATTTGGGTAGGGGAATCAACTATCCAATTGCCCTTGAAGGAGCATTAAAGCTAAAGGAGATTTCGTATATTCATGCCGAAGGCTACGCTGCAGGAGAAATGAAGCACGGGCCTATTGCGCTTGTTGATGAAAGTATGCCGGTTGTTATTGTAGCTCCACGTGATGGAATAGTTTACAAAAAGATCCTCAGCAACCTCCAAGAAATCAGAGCACGAAGAGGCAAGGTAATCTTAATCACCTCAGGAGAAGAGGCTCATGAGCTTAATGATCAGATAGATAGACTTATAAAAATCCCTGACTGTGCTTATATGCTTAGCCCTATAATAGCTGTAGTTCCTCTTCAGCTTTTCGCTTATTATATTGCTGTATACAAGGGTACAGATGTAGATCAACCAAGAAACCTTGCAAAGGTTGTAACAGTTGAGTGATATTATATTTAAAGGCGATATTTTAGAGGTGCTTATTGCGAATAAATTTATTTTGTTCAGGATATAATTTGTGATAATATTAATTTTGGGTTTATAAATTATCTCCTAGCTGTGATACCTTCGTTTATCTTCTCCCCGTAATGACACTTGTGGGGTCTTTTCCCACACTATGAAAGGCATTGATTAGTAAGTATCACCTTGGAAGTTTGTTCTGGTAAATTAGACTCGAAATCTTAAAGGAGTTTTAACTTATATGAAAGTTTTGGTAATCGGAAGTGGAGGAAGAGAGCATGCACTTTGCTGGAAGATAAAGCAGAGTTCTTTAGTGAGTCATGTTTATTGCGCTCCTGGAAATGCTGGAATTTCAAAACATGCCGAATGTGTTGATATTAAAGCTACAGATATCGAAGGGTTCGTCAGGTTTGCTAGAGCTGAAGAGATTAACCTTACTGTTGTAGGACCCGAGCTTCCTCTAGCACTTGGAATCGTAGATAGGTTCGAAAAAGAGGAACTCAGAATCTTCGGCCCTTCGAAAGGAGCAGCAGAGATAGAAAGCAGCAAGGTGTTTTCAAAAAACCTTATGAAGAAATACAAAATTCCAACAGCCTTTTTCTCTACATTCAACGACTTTGATGATGCAGTTAGATGGGTAAAGGAAGTAAAACCTCCGCTTGTTGTAAAAGCAGATGGGCTTGCTGGGGGAAAGGGTGCTGTGATATGCAAGACGGAAGATGAGGTATTTGACGCACTCGACGCTATGATTACAGGGAAGGTTTTTGGGGATGCTGGAGAAAGGGTTATAATTGAAGAATTCCTTGAGGGTGAAGAGGCTTCTTTCATTGCTTTCACAGACGGTGAGACCGTACTTCCTCTTGAATCTTCTCAAGACCACAAAGCCCTTTTAGACAACGACGAGGGACCAAATACCGGAGGGATGGGTGCATATTCCCCCGCCCCGGTAGTTACGCCTGTGATTCATGGGAAAATCATGGAAGAGATTATGATTCCTACTATTAATGCTCTTAAAGAGGAAGGAAGGAAATATAAGGGTGTTCTCTATGCGGGTGTAATGATAAAAGATGAAGAACCAAGGGTCTTAGAATTCAACTGCAGATTCGGCGACCCTGAGGCGCAGCCACTTATGATGAGGATGAAATCTGATATAGTTCCTATATTGAATGCTGTTGTAGATGGGAGACTTTCTGGAAAGACTATTGAGTGGAGAAGCGACGCCTCGGTTTGCGTTGTGATGGCATCTCGAGGATATCCTGGTGACTACAAAAAGGATTTTGAGATAAATGGACTTAAGGAAGTAGAAAGTATGGATAATGTTTTTGTTTTTCATTCAGGAACGGCGCTTCAGAACGGAAAGTATGTAACAGACGGCGGCAGAGTACTAGGCATTACCGCGTTAGGAAAAACAGTTCCTGATGCAATTGATAAAGCATATAAAGCAGTCCGGGAGATAAAGTGCGAATCGCTTTACTATAGAACTGACATAGGGAAGAAAGCGCTTAAGTATCTTTAGGTCTGAAGTAGGGGGTCAGGTCTCAACTTTTGACATTATAGAAGTAAAGAAAATGCGGTAGAAGATTTTAAGCGAAGAAAATTTGAATGTTGAGACCTGAGCCCATCGGTTTTTTGGTCTTAAACATAAAAGTGGTTGAGTCTTGAATTGTGAATTGTCAACTTATTCACCATCATCAATTCATGATTATACACCCTAACCACATTATAAAGCGCGTCTCTTTCAACCCGGGTGTAATACCATTTCCAGTTAATAAGTGTTCAAATATTCGTAGGCACAGACTTGTCCTGAATCAAGTTCAGGACTTGTCTGTGCTATTTTGAGGCACGAACAAGTTCGTGCCTACAATAGTCATAGGTCATTTCTTTATTGGAAATTATATAACCGGCATCCTTTATAGTCTTCAAGAAGAAATCCCTTGTATGACCGACTTCAGAAGGGGCACTGGCCTCGTGAAAATAGAATATTAGCGCCCCCAGAGGGATTTGAACCCCCGACCTGCGGATTCGAAGTCCGACGCTCTATCCGGGCTGAGCTATGAGGGCGCAAGTTAGTAAGGCCAAAACTGCATTATTATTTTAACCGTTTGACTTAGATTATTACGAACTCTTCTGAAAAGTGGATTCTGCTCGTACAAATCATCGTTTACTAATCTAACATTATTTCTTGCACGCATTCTTCTGGAAGCGCATTACCCCATCTCTCCATGATTTCTCGTATAACATATTCTTTTGTTTCCGTCGCAGTCTTTAATTTTATGGCATTCTCTGCAATCTCTATCGATCCTTTTTCAGTAATACAATTCAAGAGTTTTTTTACCTTGGGAATAGCATGTACGTTCATGCTGAGTTCATCTATACCCATTCCTATGAGTATCGGTACACAGGGAAGCTCGCCTGCCATCTCGCCACATACTCCAACGGGAACTCCTTTTTCATCAGCCATCTCTACTGTTCTCTTTATTAGCCTAAGTACAGCAGGGTGGAATGGATTAAAAAGGTAAGATACATGCTCGTTTATTCTGTCCACGGCGAGTGTATATTGAATTAAATCATTAGTTCCGATACTTAAAAAGTCTACCTCATCAGCTATCTCGGATGCCATTAACGCTGCAGAAGGGGTCTCAACCATGACTCCGATTTCCCAGAAGGATCTCGAATCAATCTCCTCGGATACACGTGTGATTATTCTTTTTACTTCTCTAATTTCCTCAATGCTTGACACCATAGGAATAAGAATTCTCACTTTTCCAAATTTACTTGCCTTTAAGAGTGCCCTAATCTGATTATCAAAGATTTTTTCATCCCATAGGGAAAACCTAATACCACGAAGCCCGAGGGCGGGGTTAAGTTCTTTTGGAGGCTCCATTCCGATAGGGAATTTATCCCCACCAATGTCAAGTGTTCTTATTGTTACAGGGCGTGAATGAAGGGCAGAGATAACTCTCTTATAATCTTCAAACTGCTCTTCCTCTGACGGGAAATAAGCTAAGCTTGTTAGGAGAAATTCAGTCCTGTACATTCCTATCCCCTCTGCTCCATAACATATAGCGAGATCAACTTCGTCTGCCATCTCTATGTTTGCATTTACTTTAATTTCCTTACCATCTATTGTTCTTCCTGGAAGGGTAGCATAGCTTCTTAGTTTCTTTTCTAGGGCTTGATATTGTTTCTTTCTTCTCTTAAATTCCTTGAGTTCCTTCTCTACGGGATTAACTATCACAATTCCTTTAAAACCATCAATAAATATTAGGTCACCTGGGGAAACCCTTAGTGTAATATCTTCAAGCCCCATAACTGTGGGAACTCCAAGGGATCTTGCCACTATCGCACTGTGTGATGCTGAGCCACCTGTATCTATTGCAAGGCCTATGGCATGGTGTTTTGCAAACCCGACTACATCAACAGGTGATATATCATGTGCAACCAAAATAGAGTCCTCATCAAGGTCTCGTATATCATCATGTATCCCATGAAGATTTCGAAGGATCCTTTCTCCAAGGTAGTATATGTCAGTGAGTCTCTCTCTCATGTAAACATCTTCTACAGAACGAAGGGCCTCGCTTTTCTTAGAGAGGACTGAGGTTATTGCCCACTCAGCATTAACTTTTTCCCTTTCAATGGTTCTGATAATATCTTCGCAAAAGAGCTCGTCTTCAAGCATCATGAGGTGAAAATTTAGTATTTGAAGATGGTCTCCAGCTTCTTTTGGATCAAATCTTTTTTTTATTGTGAGTAGTTGTTCTTTAGATTTCTCGACGGCAACCGAAAATCTCTTTTTTTCAGACTCCAGGAGATTTTGTTCCACCCTCTTTTTTTCCACGATCAACTTTGAACGGTTAAGTAAAACGACTTTTCCTAAGGCAACTCCGGGAGAAATAGCTATTCCCTTTGTCTCAAATCTCATCTCTTATTCCTCCTCCCCGAACCCGCTTTCTATAAGCTTCTCGATCTCACCAAGTGCCTCTTCGGCATCCTCACCGGTGGTTACTATCCTCAATTCACTCCCCTTTATTGCAGCAAGAGAAAGAATCCCTAGTATGCTTTTACCATTCACCTCATAGCCATCTTTTATTAGCTTTATATCTGATGAGAATCTATTTGAGAGACGGACAAACATAGAAGCTGCACGTGCGTGAAGCCCAAGCTTATTTTTTATCATGAATACCTTACTCAGTGTTTCTACGCTCCCCAATTTCGAGAGTCTCCCTCAAACTTCATTGGATTGATAATTAGTCCTAAAACTTAGGATCTTTAAGAAGCGTTAATCTTTAATAATTAATTATAAAGATTCTGGAATTTTTTTTCAATCCTAGCTAAGGGTTCATCTGGTTTAAACAAATTTTTATCTAAATCACCGTTTATTTCGACTTCTTCATCGTACTTTACCGAAATTGAAAATCTATCAAGTTTTAATTCTATTTTTGTGGGGAAAGAGACCCCAGAACCGATGTCTTTAAAATCCTTGAATTCGCAGTTAGCTTGCACACCGCCTTGAAGATTTATCTTTGCTTTTTCAATTCTATAATTTATAGGGTTTACCCAGAGAACATTATCTTCTTTACCGCTGTTGAGAAAGGTTAGAATGATGTGGTTTGATTTTACACTTAATTGGACCTCTGAGTCTTTATTCATCTGCCCCTCTGGAAGACGCCCTAAAAGAAGATTGACCAGATTGTTGATTGTGATTTTTACGGGAAGACCTGGATAAATGTAAGAAAAATCGAATTCCTTAAAATTATCAAATACCCTCTTTTCCTCTGGGAGAATAACGTAGGTTTTTTTACCATCAGAAATAACCATACCTGCTGTTCTCCCAAAAGGAGCAATTGCTTCGAGATGTAGAAGATTCGATTCTTCTACAATGGTGATTTGTTTGAAGGAAACTGATCTATCTGGGGTTTTTATAGTTATAGACGCAATACCTTTTATGGATCTTGCACCTTCATTAGCTTCTTTTACCTTTGTTAGAACTTCAGGAAGGTTAATACGGGCTAAATCTATTTCAACGGTTTTTTTTGCGCAGGAGAATAAAAGGAGGACTGTTATGAGTATGAACCTTCTCAACTTAAATTTCTCCCTGCCTGCTGTTAGATCCGATTTTCTGCCTGAGAACGTTTATCTTTGTTTTCAGCCTTGTTTTTAGTTCTTTCTCTTCTTCATCTAAATCTTGATTTTTATCTATTAGCTCTAAACCTTTTTCATAATATTCCAGTGCTTTTAACCTGTCCCCTTTATCATTATATACATCACCGAGGTGTTCCATAATATTCGGATCATCTCCTGTTAACTCTGCTGCTTTTTCTAGAAGCTCAGTGGCTTTATCTAGGTTTCCCTTTTTATAATAAATCCATCCAAGGCTGTCTATCATGTAACCTTTATTAGGTGAAATTTCAATTGCCCTTTTTACGAGCCTTTCGGCTTCATCTAAGTTTTCTCCACTTTCTGCATAAGAGTAACCTATAAAATTTAGTGCATCCGCATGGTCAGGGTTAATTTCTAGCACCTTTTTCATAGCAAGAATGGATTTGTCTTCGTTCTTAATAAAGTAGTATGAAACCCCGAGCGAATAGTATATCAATTCACTCTTAGGATGAGTAACTACATAATCTTCATAGAGCTTTATACCCTCTTCATTCCTATTTAACTTTCTATATAAGGCCCCGAGATAGTTTACAATCTGTTCGTTATCAGGATCGTGTTTTAGGGCTTCCTTTATCATTTTGAGAGATTCGTCAGTCCTTCCCATCTTTTCAAAAAGATATGCTCGTTGAATAAGAGCGTCGTTATACAAAGCGGAATTCTGAGGAATCTGATCAAGGATTTTAAGCGATTCGTCATACCTTCCAGTCTCTGTGTAACAAAGGGCTAGATAATATTTAGCCCTTTCATCCCCCGGGTTTCCAAGTAGAATGAGTTGAAATTCTTCAATAGCCTTTTCGTATTCTTCTTTCTCAAGATAAAGAAGACCAAGTCTAAGCTTTAAATCCGGGTTTTGATAGTCAAGTTGCTGAGCTTTTTTAAACTGGATTGTGGCTTCCGACAGACGATTGATTCTAAAGAGGAAATTCCCGTAGCGTACGTAAGCATCAAGACTGGAAGGAAAAAGGGTTACAAGTTCTTTATAAATGTTTTCTGATTCATCTAGCTTTCCTTCCTTCTCATAAATTATCGCGAGATCCAAAAGAGCTGATGGGTAAACAGGGTTTAGCTCCAAGGCCTTCTTATAATAATTTTCAGATTCAGCCAGATTTCCCTTTTCAAGGTTTAGCCTTCCAAGAAAGTAATATCCGCGCTCATCATCTGGAATAAGCTCGATAACCCTCTTAAAACTTATTTCGGCTTTATCGTATTCCTTTGACTCGGTTTCAATAATGCCGAGAAATAGATGCGCCTCAGAATCATTCGGGTCGAGTTCTATAGCCATTTTTAACTCTTTGACGCCTCTTTTTTTCTTCTCTGGGTCCTCTGAAGATGCATAGATCTTCCCAAGGAGTGTGTGGCTAGGAGCGAAATCTGGATTTACTCGAACAGACTCCTCTAGCTTATCCAAAGCCTGTGTGAAACGGTTTACACTCATATATATAACGGCAATATTATATTTTATGTAGGCTGAATTTGGGTCATATTTCTCGGCTGTTTCAATCTCTCGAATCGCCTCTTCAAAGTTTCCACGAAAGAAGTTTAGTCTTGAGAGCGTGAAATGGTAATAAGCCTCGTACTTTTCTGATTGGGGTTCAGTTTTTTTACTTGTGTTTACTTTTACCTGGTTTTCTACAGATTTATGAGCACAGGAATACGTTTGAATTAGTAAAAAGGTGACAAGAAACGTCGTTAATAGATATTTTCCTAATTTTTTATAATTAAGTAAATAACCTCCCGTAATAGTCATTGGGAGCCAAGTGGTTCCATGACTTCCCTCCCTCTTGATCGCTACCACAGATCCCAGCGAGGCAGTCTCTTTGAGATTCCTCACTGTTCCTTCGCCGCCGGTCCCTTCACGGAGTTTATCCTGAGGTGTCGAAGGATCAGAGCTTTGGCTCAGGACATGGTTCGGAATGACACTTCGGGTCAGATTGCTTCGGGATGGAGCCCGTGTAGAGTTTATGCGAGGTATCCCTCGCAGGTGAGGGGACTCATTCCTTAACAATAAATTATGGATAGTTTTGTAGTCTACTGTAATCATGGTTTACGATGCATCCAGGATTTCAATTTTGATTTTACCAACGAGCCTAATGATTTCAGAACCCCTGTTTAAATCACCCTCTACAAATTTTATGTGCGACGCATCGGCAGGAAGTTGTCCGAATGTTGGATCTACAGGAACCCAAGTGCCTAAAAAGGCCTCATTCCATGCGTGGTAATAGAACTTGCCGTTGACATAAACAACTCCAAAAACAATTTTTGTCGGAATCCCTGCTGCACGAGAAAGGGCTGCAAAAAGTGCGGCGTGCTCGTTGCAGTCTCCTCTCTTGGTTTCAAGCACGTCGAGTGCGTTTGGAAGACTTACGGTTGGGACTTTTTCTAGTTTTTTATAAA
>JAHFBK010000120.1 GCA_023250035.1 Candidatus Dadabacteria bacterium | reverse complement strand
TAAAACTCGGTTCTAGACGAGGAGACAACGCTCCGATTTCTTTATTGGAGCTTGTTGAAGAGGCAGTCGAGTCTAAACGAAAAAAGAAACCAAAAGCTACACCTAAAGCGCAAAAGCCAGTAAAGGAAAAGGTAAAAGCTAAAAGCCAGAAAAGAGAGGCAGCAGAAGAGCTCGGGCTAATTGAAGCAGAAGAAAAGCCCAAAGCAACAGAGGAAGAAACTGTTTCAGAGCCTGAGAAGAAAACTGAATAAGGAGATACCCCATTCTAAGCTGCTTTCCTGGGCACGAGTGCAACAACTAAGTCGGCATCAAGTGCCTCCGCTATGCGGCGCAATAAGGGCAGTGAATGACGAGTATAACCAGCTTGTTCAATGGCGGAGATTGCTTGTTGAGTGCAACCGACTCGCCTTGCAAGCTCCCTCTGTGTCCACCCACGACCCTCTCGAAGTCGACGGATTTGAAATGTTACCTCTGATTGAGCCCGCCTCTTATCAAATGCAGAGACAAAAGCAGGATCCTTCCTCAAACGAGCCATGTGTTTCTGAAAATCATCCAAGGAGAATAGGGTCAGTGATTGACCTTATACTAGCCTAATGTTATGCATATGAAAGACAGCGCGGATTAAGATTCCCCATTAAGAAAAACTTTTACTGAGTTGCAAAAGGAAGCGAGGGAAAATGGAAAAGGGTTGTGGGGAGAGTGAAGGTATTTAAAGAACCGCTTGATATGAAATTAGATTTTTTATATTCTTGAAGTTGTAATTAGGTAGAGCAACGTTTTGCAGTATAATACGCTCTTTTGGATGTTACCCTGAAGTTTTGCAGCCTAATTAATAGTTGGGCGCTTGTTGTCACTTCAGGAGGGTCTATGACTGAATTTGATCTCCGTAATCAACTTTGCAAATTGAATGTTGCTCGAATGGGTTCATTCGGTGAGCTTGTCTTTGAGGCAATTGCAGTAAGACTAGGTAAGAGAATAGAAAGTCAGAGGAACCAGAGCACTGATTTCCGTCTCGAAGGATTCCCCGTTGATGTAAAGACCACTTTACGCCGTATTGATAAATCACCTGAAACTATTAAGCATACAGTCTATAACGGACGTAGACTTGCAGGTATAGAATATGCGCGTGTCGAATTCTTCACAACAGGGGCACGAGTTTCACTCGAAAATGAAGTATTCGCGTTTATCAATTGGGCTGATTTGCAAGACCTATGGCTTCAATGGAATAAGAAACGAAGGTGGTCCGAGGTATCCGGCATGAGAAGCCAGAGCAAAGAAAGGATGCAACCAATCGAAGATGAATTGGTAGCATTCTTTGCAGGTCGTGGGCTGAGTCTGCGTATTCCTATTTTGTACCGAGTTAAACGCTTTGACAAAAGCCCTCACAATTTGAAACCAGGACCGAGGAAACAGCATTTTGATTTGACAGTCTATATCGATTTTCATGATGACAACATTGCCCGTGACAACATTCTCCGAATAACCGCTTTCCCTCATGCTTGTATTGATGAGCTTCCGATGGCAGAACCAAATCAAGTTCATTTACATTTGCCAAAGGCAGATCTAGATAAAATAGATCCAAAGTTCTTGTTTATAGACATAGACGATTTGAAAGAGAACTACTTTAAGCGGTTCTGGCACCACCGCGCCTAACAAACGCATGCAGCGGAGGCCGCGAAGCGAGTTTCGCATAGTTACTTTCAGTTCTCCGCGCGGCCCCGCTGATGTGAGGCGTTCGGCGGACGTGAGGGTCTTATGAAGACATTCTCGAAGAAGCAACATCTTGATGCTCTGCTACGTCGCCGCATTAAGTTCGTAGTCGAGAAGGGCGCCATGGCCAGGCTATTCCGCGAGGGTAGCCATGCGGCTCTTCAAGAGGAGCTATTCCGACTTCTGAAACCCAGTCGGTTGGCTCGCGTTCGAACTCGCCACGAGTATGATGCTTGGCTTGAACGTGTGGTCGGCTTGTCTCGTTGGCGTAGCTATTCGCGCAATGGGTTAGCCTCAGACCGATGGGGCTACTTTGCAAAGCTGATTAACATTGTCGTCTACGAAATCGCCACGAACCGAGAGCTCCTTGGGGAGCGTGATTGGAAGAGGCTCCGCCGCTTTCTTCACATTCCAATCGACGCGACTGTTCTCGATCATCTTTATGAGCTTGACCCGTCATTTCCTACTCCGACGCAACTTAAGGGGATGACCAGGAAGGATTACTGGGCGATCCAAAATGGCGTGCGCCAGCTGGCGACCGAGCGGCACGTGCCACCAATATGGTTTGAGGCAGCATGGTCTGTATGACTGGCGGCCTCCGAATTGCCGCATGAACCCAGCGGCAGTCGGCATGGGCACAGGGAAAGAAGAGGAAAGAAGAGGGTCAGTACTTGACCTTGTACTAGCCTAATGCTGTGCATATTGAAAACAGCGAAGATAAGTTCCCAATATGAAAAGCTATTCGCTGAATTGCAGAAAGAGCTAGGAAGCAAAAAAGCTTTATGGAAGGTGTGATGAATCATAAAAGAGTATTTCTCTATTTAGTTATTTTATTATTTCTATCTTTTTTGGTTAAGGCAGAAGCTAACAGCCCCCAAGCCGTATTCCTTCAACCGATCCAAGTCTATGGAAAAGACTGTGACCGTGCTTCGGATCTCACTACTCTGGAATTCCGAGATGGTAAAACTAAGAAAGATTGGGCAGTGCAATCTAAGACTATGGGTTTAGGGTCAGGCATGCTTATTGACTTTATGCTATCTCCTCACTGAGTTATATGATCTTAATTTCAGCGGTCTACAAACTTGATATATGTGAGAGTGTATCGCGAGCCCTTTAAGGGCCGATTATAGTGGAGTCATGTTATATATAACCACAAGGAAAACTAGGGAGTGGCAGACGTTACCTGTGAAAACGGCATTCAATGAAAAAATATAAAAAGGGTCGTTACTTTCTCATAATACCAGGGACTTTTTATTTGGTAGACTCGTGAATTATGTGTCTAATGGGTAATTAGTTTGCAATAGCTTATCATTCGTTAGTTCGACTTGGCTCACTACACAATGCTCTTGAACACATAAGAGACTCCTAATCGGATAAGAACAAGCTTTGAGAAAGTGTCAAAAGAGGTCCAAGGCAAAGGGGTCAAGTCTTTTGTTGATAAGTTTTAATGGATTCCTAATTACTGTATTTGGGAAAGACGTGAGGGTGTGCAAACCTTATAATGAGTTTATAAGTTGTAAAAACTTAGTCATAAGTTACTGTTTTTTGGCACTTTATGAGCTTTTCCAGTTTATTGAAGGCTTGATTTTATTCTGAGCACAGTTTTTTAAGAAAAGATTTATCAACTTCTGATAAGGAATGTCTGTCTCTGCAGCGACCTTTTTAAAATAATCAATAGTCTCAGTTTCAAGACGTATTGTAATTTGTTTTTTGAGTTTTTTTGTGTAAGGATTTTTTACGGATTTAGAAAAATCATATTCTTTTCTCATTTTATTTTCCCCTTTCATAAAAATTTGTTTCATTCTTTGTTGCTTTTCTTGCGGATATAATTCTTATCACCTCATCTTTTTCCCGATAGCTGTGAACAACTACCAACATTCGAAGTTTGTCACTCAAGCCTAACAAAATAAAACGATCTTCTTCCTCAGAATGGTCTGGATCCAAAATTAGTCTTGCACTATCATCGTAAAAAACACTTTTCGCTTCTTCAAAAGAAACCTTATGCTTTTTTTGATTTTCACGATCCTTATTCTCATCCCATTCAAATATAATAGCATTCATAATTATAGCATAATTATTTTAGCAATATAACTGAATTATTAATATATTATGCATTTTAACGATGAGACAGTACTCTCCGGTTAAAATAGTAGCAATTGTAAATCAGGCACACTGGCTTTATAGCAAGTGTAATGAGTACAGCTAAGCAGGTCAATAAGACTAGTCCTCTCAAGAACCGTTTCTGAGAGCATTCTTGCAAATTCAGTCAAGGTATAGGAGTATTTTGTCTGGCACTTGATATTTGTAAGCAGCCAATAATAACACATAACAACCCATATTTGAGTCAACACTGCATTTTTAGAAGTGCCAAGAAAGGATTTAATCTGCAGGTTTTGTTTTACCCATTTAAAGAATGTTTCAATATCCCACCTGGCTTTGAAGATATGTGTGATTTGTGTATGCACTGAGAATGAAGTTATGAGCAAAAAATATTAATAGGGGGGTCGCGTCTCAACATTGGATTTTATAGTTAGACAGTGCTTTTTTAACTCATTAAGGAAGATGGCTACAATGTTATCGTGCCAGCCATCGCAGAAATTTGTACCTTTGGTGAAACCTTGGAAGAGGCAAGAGAGATGGCAAAGGATGCTATTCGCTGTTACCTTGAAAGTGCTATTAAGTTGGGTGAGCCTATCCCTAAAGATATCAAGCAAAGAGAGGAGCAAGTAGAAGTAGGTCTTGAACTCTTTCCCTAAGCAATGCCATATATTCCAGTCTTAAAACCTCAAGAAGTTATGCGTGCTCTTGAGAGGGCTGGTTTTTACATACATCATCAAACTGGAAGTCATGCAAGGCTCTTTCATCAGAGTAGACCTGAACTAAGGGTTACTGTTCCTATTCACTCAAAAGACATCCCAAAAGGAACATTAGGAAGAAAACAGGCTGATCTTAGAGTTGAAAAGTTCTTGAAATTCTTTTAGGCAGCGCATTACCAGAGCGTGCGGACGTGGGTATAGCGCCTGATCCTTTCATCCCGGGTGACTAGGGGGAAACCAAGGATAAGTGCTGTGGCAATGACGATGCGGTCGGCAGGATCTGGATGAAACGAGCCAGGTAGTTGAACGGATTTGATGGCTATAGTGTTGTCTAAAGGAATGAAATGGACAAAAGGCAAAGCCTCGGATTTGGCCACCCAATCAGTCACATCCATGGTAAGTTGCAGACGGTTTCGCTCCACAAGCTGTGCTACTTCCCAGACGCTAATAGAAGAAATATAGACAGCCTTCTGGTCTACAGCGGTTCGTATGGCGCGATGGGCCTTTTGGGATAGCGGTTCAACTCCACTCACCCACCACACCCACACATGGGTATCAAGCACAATCATTTAAAGACACCCCAGTCTTTCACACTCACCGGTTCGGTGGGGTCTTTGTATCTCAACACGCTGCCCCAAAGTGGCTTTAGCCATGCTTCTGTATCCTCCGAGTAGGGCAAGATTTTCAAAACCGGTTTCCCCCGATCAGTGATGATAAGCTCCCTGCCGCTTTTTTCAACCTCCCGGAAGTATTCCAGTGCTCGGGGTTTAAATTTCGATTTAGAAACTGATCCTTTCATTGATTTTCTCTCACATCATGGAAAATTAGTAACCATAGACATATTACTATAGTCATTTATAATGTCAAGGTGATAAATGTGCCTTTTTTAGGTGTAACACCACTGCGTTTGGAATGACAATTCGTGTCAGTTTGCTTCGTCGTTTCATTATTCGGAACGATAATTGAAGAATCTTAGTCCTCGCTATCAAAAAATAAATTATGGATTGTTTTACGGTACGCTATAATTAAGAAAGGAGCCGAAACTTATGGATCGTACGGGATTAATTCTCGATGCTGAAAGTATTTCCGAGCTGGCTGAGTTAGCTAAAGGGGCTGAAGATGCAAGGTACGATTCTGTTTGGGCAACGGAGCTCTATAGAACATCTTTCCAGCAACTCGCCGCCGTTGCCCAGGCAACACGAATGATTAAACTCGGCACCGCTGTTGCCCTTGCATTTGTAAGGAGTCCATTAATTACAGCGCTTACTGCACTTGATCTTGATGAGATTTCAAATGGAAGACTCGTTCTTGGACTTGGAACAGGGGCAAAACGCACAAACGAGTTATGGCATGGCATAACTTATGGAAGACCTGTGAAGCGAATTAAAGAATGCATCGAGGTAATCCGCCTTATTATGAATAAATCCCATTTGGATGAGCCTGTTTCTTACGCCGGGGAATATTACAATATTAATATGAAAGGCTATCGCCGTACGTTTAAACCCTTGCGTTCAAATATTCCTATTTACCTAGCCGCGGTTGGAAAATATATGACGCAGGCTGCTGGAGAGGTTGCAAATGGGTACTTGGGGCATGTTGTGTGTTCGCTTAGGTATATCAAAGATGTAGTTAATCCAAGCATAAAAATTGGACTGGAACACTCCCAAAGAAGCCGAAAGGATTTTGACCTTGCTTCAATTATTACTTGCGCGGTTTCAAACAATAAGAGTGATGCAAAGCAGGCAGCCCGTGCTACTATAGCATTTTATGCCACTGTTCGTACATATGAGCCTCCTTTTAAGATGCACGGATTTGAGAAGGAGGCTCAGAAGATCAGAGAGGCGTTTTTTAAAAGGGATATTAAATCTATGATTGAAAACGTAACCAACGAAATGGTAGAAACATTCGCAGTAGTAGGAGATCAGGATGAATGCCGAAAGAGAATCAATGAATATAGGGAGTACATAGACTTACCAATCCTCAGCGCACCACATTATTTTCTTGATTTTGATGAGGTCAAAGAGTACCAGAGGGCTATTTTGGAGACATTTGGAAGGTG
>JAHFBK010000027.1 GCA_023250035.1 Candidatus Dadabacteria bacterium | reverse complement strand
ATCTGTTGTTCGGTTTTCGCTTTGTTGCGCCGTTGGGCGCCACGCTTGCCTTGGGTTCTAGGTGGCTTGCGTTCTCGCGCAGCACTACACCTCGATTTCGGTATGGTGCCTTGGCACTTGGAATATCATTGTGTGTCGTCGGCGTGTATGCATGGTTACACAAGTTCAGATAGGTTTCTAACCCCGTGCTCGAGCGGAAGCGCCGCTCAGCGCAATCGTTAGGCGGGTTGGTGTAAGTTCAATGGAGATGTGACAATGCGTAAACAGACGGGATCGGAGTTAAAGGATGTGCTGTCAAAGAACCTCCCAACCATTGATCAGCATGGTGAGGTGGTTGAGCGTGTCGGCATAGGAGAAGTGCGTCTCCGCTTGCCTTTCCGAAAGGAGTATCTTGGGGTAGATGTATGGGGAAACACCGGAGGCTTTGTCTACTCAGGGCCTCTGGTGATGGGTCTTGCTGATACGGCGATGTATGGTTGCATTCCTGCAGCTATCGGGCGTGATGTCATTCCAGTCATTGCCACCCTGACGATCACCTTTTTGCGTCCGGCAGCCGCGGCTGATCTCATCGCCGAGGCGCGGATCATCCGGCGCGGAAAGCGCCTGGTCTATCTCGAAACCTATCTGTACTCCGAGGGTGATTCAGAGCCAATCGGGCATGTAACGTCAACGTATGCGATACGCTTTCGAGAACCAAGGTGAAGAGGAGGAGATAGCATAACTTCACGATCGAGGTTGAACAGGGATAAACTGTGAGGTGGCTCCGCAGCCTAACTGAGTCGTTGTAGCGGACGCTCACTTTGTTCGCGCCGCAGACTGCCAGGTCGTTAGGTGATCAATATTATGGCGGAAATGTGAAAATGCCACGCAACTATTAACATTTTTTGTAATGAGGAGGTCGTTATGCAAGAGGCAAAAGTCTACCGGACCGAATTGACGCCTGTCGCTTTCTTACGCCGAAGCGCTTATGTATTTCCCGAGAAAATCGCTATAGTTCACCGTGAACGACGGTTCACCTACAGTGAGTTTGGAGAACGGGTAAACCGTCTGGCTTCAGGGCTGCTAAGCGCCGGACTCCAAAAGCATGAACGGGTGGCCTTCCTGTCTCCCAATACGCCAGCCTTGCTTGAAGCGCATTATGCCGTGCCTGCCGCGGGCGGCATCCTAGTTGCTATTAACACGCGCTTGAGTTCCAGGGAGATCGAATACATCCTTAAGCATTCCCAGGCGCGCTTTTTGTTTGTAGATGACGAATTGTACCAACTCGTTGAACCAATTGACCTGTCAGACATTCAAGTTGTGCATATCGAAGACTCCGGCACTCCTGACGATCCTTACGAGGTTTTCCTCGCAAGAGGATCTACTGAACCCGTCCAATACACACTGAAGGATGAAGAGGAACCGATTTCGATGAACTATACCTCTGGAACAACTGGCCATCCAAAAGGTGTCCTTTACACCCACCGCGGTGCTTATCTCAACGCCTTGGGCGAAGTCATCGAAACAGGTATGAATTACAAGAGTGTCTATTTGTGGACGCTACCCATGTTTCACTGCAATGGCTGGTGTTTTACCTGGGCGGTGACAGCCGTGGGAGGAACCCATGTCTGTTTACGCAAAATCGACCCGGAACGAATTTGGGACTTGATCAATGAGGAGAGAGTGACCCACTTTAACGGCGCACCTACTGTTCTGATCATGCTGGTCAACAGTCCAAAGGCTAAGCAACTCGATCAACCTGTGACCGTGACCATTGCCGGTGCCCCACCATCTCCGACGTTACTTGGGCAGCTGAAGGAATATAACTTTCCTCCCATCCATGTTTACGGCCTGACCGAAACCTATGGACCTATCACAGTCTGTGCATGGCACCAAGAATGGGACGAGCTTCCTATGGAAGAGCAAGCTCATCTTCAGGCGCGTCAAGGTCAGGGTTACCTAACCGCTGATTTGGTGCGCGTTGCTGACGAAAATAATAAAGATGTGCCTCGTGACGGTAATACCATGGGCGAAGTGGTGATGCGTGGTAATAACGTGATGAAAGAATACTTCGGCCAACCAGAAGCGACCAAAGAAGCATTTCGAGGCGGATGGTTTCATTCCGGTGATCTGGCGGTTTGGCACCCCGATGGTTATATTGAGCTTCGTGACCGCAAAAAGGATATTATCATCTCGGGTGGTGAAAATATCTCCACGATCGAGGTGGAGCAGACAATAATGAAGCACCCTTCCGTTTTGGAGTGTGCTGTGATTGCTATCCCTGATGAAAAATGGGGAGAACGTCCCAAGGCTTTTGTAACCTTGAAAGAATCTCAAGTTGTCACGGAAGCGGAGCTCATCGCCTTCTGCCGAGATAATCTGGCCCATTTCAAATGCCCAGCCGCAGTGGAATTTGGTGAGTTGCCTAAAACCTCCACGGGCAAGGTACAGAAGTACGTGCTCCGCGATAAAGAATGGAGCGATAAAAAGAAACGGATCAACTGAGCACGCCATCTCCTAACCGATAGATTTGGATAAACATAAACTGGGTAGCCCATCAGTCTTGCTTGTGGGCTTGTATCGATGAATTGAGTAACATCCCCTAATATGGTAGTATCACTTTTATTTTTATATCTTATTGAAAGGAGCAAAGTTGACATGGGTGTGAAACCCGATCATTGGATAAGGGAAATGGCTCTCAACCATAAAATGATTGAACCATTTGTAGAGGAACAGATGACAAGGGGTGTTATTTCTTATGGCTTATCAGCTTATGGGTATGACATCAGGGTAAGCGATGAGTTTAAGGTTTTTACTAATGTCTATAATACGGTTGTTGACCCGAAGGGTTTTGATGAAAAGTCTTTTGTGTCAATTAAATCCAATGTTTGTATCATTCCTCCAAACTCATTTGCACTTGCAAAAACTGTTGAGTATTTCAGAATTCCTAGAAGTGTGATTACTCTATGCGTTGGGAAATCCACATACGCCCGCTGCGGGATAATAGTAAACGTAACCCCATTTGAACCAGAGTGGGAAGGGTTCGTAACACTAGAGATTTCAAATACAACACCGCTTCCAGCCAAGATTTACGCCAATGAAGGAATAGCTCAGGTTATATTCTTTGAGGCTGACGAAATGTGCGAGGTATCTTATGCCGATAAGAAGGGTAAATATCAAAAGCAGATAGGTATTACACCGCCAAAGGTTTAGAGAATGTGATTTATATTTATGGTTTATAGATTACTCTTCCAAACTAAATTCTAAGGATAGATATCACTTTACAAAACCTTCAAAAAGCCACTGATTTTATTTACCTTTATTGTATTTCATGTTATAATTTTCTAGCTTCCAATTTATTAACGGAGGTGGTCTAGTTTAGAAATGGAAAGAGAAGCGGAAGGAAAGAATTATAAAGAAGATAATTCCTATACAGCCGAAGCAATTAAGGTCCTTCCGGGGTTAGAGGCTGTAAGAAAACGCCCAGATATGTATATAGGTGATACAAGCACAAGGGGTTTTCATCACCTCGTTTTTGAGGTGCTTGATAACAGCGTTGATGAGGCTCTTGCAGGATTTTGTGATGAGGTAACTGTAACAATCCACGCGGATGCTAGCGTAACTGTAGAGGACAATGGTCGTGGTATCCCTATAGACACCCATGAAGAGACGGGGAAATCCGCTGCAGAAGTGGTCATGACTATGCTCCATGCCGGAGGAAAGTTTGACGGTAAAGTCTATAAGGTTTCTGGCGGTCTCCATGGTGTTGGGGTCACAGTTGTAAATGCACTTTCCGAGTACCTGATTCTTGAGATAAGAAGAGAGGGTAAGGTCTGGTATCAAAAATACGAGAGAGGAGAACCAGTTAGTGAATTAAAAGAGACTGGAAAGACAAAAAGAAGCGGAACAAAAATTAGATTTAAGCCAGACCCAGAGATCTTTGAGGTTAATGAATTCAACTATGATACGCTTGCCAATAGGATCAGGGAGCTTGCTTTTTTAAACAGCGGTCTAAGGATAAAGCTTCTAGATGAACGTGGTGGAAGGGAGCAGGAGTTTTATTACAAGGGGGGAATCGTTGCATTCGTTCAGGAACTAAACAAGAATAAAAACACGCTTCATCCAAAACCAATTTATGTTTCTGGGGAAAAGGATGACATTATTGTTGAGGTTGCTCTCCAGTACCATGATGGATATACAGAAACTATATTCTGTTATGCAAATAACATTAATAACATTGAGGGTGGTACACATCTCACTGGATTTAGGGGCGCGCTTACAAGAACTGTAAATAAATACGCTGAGGACCAGGGACTTTTTAAAAATGCAAAGGTTGTATTAAGTGGAGAAGACACAAGAGAGGGTCTTACATCGGTTATAAACGTAAAGCTTCCGAATCCTAAATTTGAAGGACAGACAAAGACTAAGCTTGGAAATACAGAGGTTAAAGGAATTGTAGAGACACTTCTTAACGACAAGCTTGGAACCTTTTTTGAGGAAAATCCCTCAGTTGCTAGAAAAATAATTGAAAAGACCGTAGAGGCTGCAAGGGCAAGAGAAGCAGCAAGAAAGGCGCGCGAGCTTACAAGAAGAAAGAGTGCGCTCGAGTCGGGTTCACTCCCAGGAAAGCTTGCCGATTGTCAGGAGCGTGACCCACAGTACTCTGAGCTTTTTATTGTTGAGGGAGAGTCTGCTGGGGGTTCAGCAAAGCAGGCAAGGGCAAGATTCAATCAGGCTGTTCTCCCACTCCGTGGGAAGATTCTAAACGTTGAGAAAGCAAGGTTTGATAAGATGCTAAGTAACGAGGAAATAAGGACTATGATTACCGCACTTGGGACTGGGATTGGAAGCGATGATTTTGACATCTCGAAACTCCGTTATCATAGGATAATCCTTATGAGCGACGCCGATGTTGACGGCTCTCATATTAGGACACTACTTCTTACATTCTTTTATAGGCAGGTTCCAGAGATAATTGATAAGGGCTATTTATACGTGGCTCAGCCTCCGCTTTACAGGATTAAACGCGGCAAAGAGGAAAAGTATCTTAAGGACGATCACGAGTTTGAGAATCATCTCCTTCACATCGGGATTGAGGGAGTTGTTTTAAGAGTAAATAGAGATAGTGAATACAAAGATATCAAAGGAGATAGACTTCTTGATATTATAAAGAAGTCTATATCATATGGGAAAATTCTTGAGAGGCTTGGAATGTGGGGAAGGGATACTAGACTAGTTGATGCATTTGCCAGTCGCGATAGCTTTAGAAAGAGCCATCTGAAGATTGGAAACGAGTCAGAACTCGATGAGCATCTAAAGGGGATCAAAAAGTGGATTGAAAAACGTTATCTCGACATTTCGGCTCTTGATTGGGATTTGGAAGAAGATGAAGAGCATAACTGCTCGAGGATTACCTATCGTTTTAAAGAAAACGGTAGAAATAGGAACACAGTAATTGACTTTGATTTTCTAAACTCACCCGATTTTGTCGAGCTTAAAAACCTCCGTGACACTATTAAGCAAGTCGGGGACCCGCCTTATTTCGTTTTAGTATCAGGCTCTCAGTCTGAAGAGGATGGTCATAGAGAGAAACAAAGCGGAGAAACGAAGCTTGGAAGCCTGAAAGAGGTTACGGAATATATTCTCACTCGTGGAAAGAAGGGAATGTTTATCCAGAGGTATAAGGGGCTTGGTGAAATGAATCCAGAACAGCTATGGGAAACTACGATGAACCCTGAAACCCGTGTGCTCAAGCAGGTAAGGGTTGAAGATGCGGTTCAGACTGATGAAATCTTTACAATACTTATGGGTGATCAGGTCGAGCCCAGAAAGGAATTCATCGAGAAGAACGCCCTCAACGTAAGAAATCTAGATATTTAGTCCATTTTGGCACGGAGAACACAGAGCTTCGTAGAGATGTTCTTTTTTATTTATAAGTTCCGTATCCTCTTAGTCCATTTAGCTGGAGTCAAGTCCTTTTATACCTTAATTTTGGATTAACAAATTTTTTTAATCTATGTCTAAGTTTTATCTAGAATTCTAATAAATCCAAACATGCGGTTATCGTTAATTACTTAATTTATTATTTTAAATTGTGAGTGATTTTTGTTTGGCATGTGACATTGTACAATTTCGAAAGCAAGAGGATATAGACTTTATTAAGTTTGATTATTTAAAGCAGAAGAAGGTTATATTGGCTTTCTAATTTGGAACATCTTTCCTGGAAGCTGAGTAACTAGGCCACTAAGTTCTAAAGATAGAAGAATTGTAAGTGCCTTTGAAGAAGCCATTCCAGTTAATTTTGTAATTTCATCAATGTGAAGGGATTCATTCTTTAGCTCTGTATAAATCAAACTTTCTTCATGAGATAGCTCAGGAAGAGAAGCACTTCTATTATTTATTTCCTTTCCCGTTAATCTTCTAAGCTCCTCTATCTCACTTAATACGTCGTCTACTGACTCAACCAATTTTGCTCCTTCTTTTATTAGCCTATTAGTTCCCTTGCTGAGCTTGCTTCCAATATTTCCTGGCACGGCAAAAACTTCTCTATTCTGCTCAAGTGCTAGAGAGGCTGTAATAAGTGAACCGCTTTTATCAGAAGCCTGAACTATAATAACACCAAGTGAGAGACCGCTTATGACCCTATTTCTTTTAGGAAAGTTTCCGGACTCAGGGAGAGTACCGAGAAGAAATTCAGAGATAACTGCACCTTGGTTTGAAATATCGTCGTAGAGTTTTTTATTCTCAGACGGATATATAACATCCAAACCAGATCCTAAAACAGCAATTGTTCTTCCTCTACTTTTTAAGGCAGTGATATGGGCAATTGAATCTATACCTCGTGCCATTCCACTCACGATATTAACACCTCTAACGGCAAGCTCTTCCGCAAGCCTCTCCGTGACAAATCTTCCGTAACGGTCTGGAATTCTAGTACCAACAATCGCAACTGCAGTATTGTCTTGAGGAAGAATATCACCTTTGATGTAAAGAAAAGGAGGAGGGTTGTACGTATTAAAAAGATTTCTTGGATAGTTTGAATCCTTAAGAAGCAATAATTTGAAACCAAACTTTTTAATCTTTCTAACCTCTTCATCAGCCTTATTCCAATCATTGAAGCCCTTTATTTCCTTAGCTATTTTTTCTCCGATTCCTTCTACCCTTTCAAGTTCGCTTAAATTGGCTTCAAATATACTTTTAGGGCTAGGAAATTTAGCTAGAAGATTTCTAAATAGAACCTCTCCTACACCCTGAACCATTTTGAGTGCAATCCAGTATTTCCATTCTTCCATGACGGTATTAAGTTTTAACCCCTGATTTTGAGTAAAGTCAAGAACATGTATCGTTATCTAAGCTTTACCTCTAAACTTTCCATCTTTCCCTCCATCGTGTAGGGTTTGTCTCTTCTGTCGCTAATTCTAAGAATCGTACTTATTCTCTGAACACCTTTTTGGTAAAGCCCTTCATGGCATTTTTTGATAAGAGGCATAATCTCATCCCATTCGCCTTCGATGTTTGTCCCCATTGAGTGCGATTCGTATTTCAATCTGCTTTCCTGAATAATCTTAATAACCTCTGCTACGTAGTCTGAAAGTGAGGTTCCAACACCCATTGGGATTATACTGAGTTCAACAATCATGATTTTTTCCTCCTATAAATTCTATAATAAACACATAGAGCCCATCGTGTATTATAATCGCTACTTAATAAACTGATGTATTTACCTTTTATGCTTTAGACAGAACGGGTTCTCAGCTATAAGACTGTTCTTTAAATAATCTACCCTGATATGTATTTCTTCTTTCGAGCTCCATCTCAATACCACGTAGAATCTCATTATGAGTTTTATTCCATCTTGGAGCTATGAGAAGATCCTGTGGAGTGTCAGTAAATAGCCTTTCTAATACGATCTTAGGGGACAACTGTTCAATGAAGCGTGAGATGAAATCTATATACTCTTCGTAGTTAAATACGTGAAAGGGGTATTTTGCATACATTCTAGCAAGAGGTGTGTTTTTTACAACATGTAGATTGTGAACCTTTAAAAAGTCTATTTTCAATCTCGATATCTCGTCAGCCATCAGAAGCATTTCGTCTCGAGTCTCAGTAGGAAACCCGACGATTATATGAGCACCGATATGTATTCCCTTCTCCTTGGTAATCTGAATTGCATCTATGATGGATTTATAGTTATGTCCTCTATTCATGTACTCCAATGTCTTATCATAAATTGATTCAATCCCATACTCTATTGAGACAAACCAGTCCTTAGCCAAGTCCTCAAATAATTTAATCTTTTCCTCGTCAACACAGTCTGACCTTGTACCGATAGCAAGCCCAACGACATTTTCATTGTCTAGTGCCTCTCTATAGAGTTTTTCTAATTTCTCGATTTTGTCATAAGTGTTTGTGTACGCTTGAAAATAGATTATGAATTTTTCGGCTTTGAATCTCTTCTTGAGATATTCCATCCCAGTTCTAATTTGGTCCTGGAGGGAAAGGTTTGATCTCGCATAAGAAGGAACAAAGCTATCATTATTACAATAGATGCATCCCCCAATAGCCACGTTACCGTCTCTATTTGGACATGTAAATCCAACACCAACCGAAACCTTATGAACTCGGCATCCAAATTTTTCTTTTAAATAGCTGTTATAGTTATTGTAACGTCTATCCATGTAGTTTGGCAGTCTTAAAAATCTTGTGATTTGATAAGCTTGATTGACTTTTAACCACTTAATACACCTTCACCTTATCCTCACAACTCAGCAGAGGGACAGAGATGGTTAATCTTACAAATTGGAC
This sequence comes from Candidatus Dadabacteria bacterium, assembly GCA_023250035.1. Classification (GTDB taxonomy): domain Bacteria; phylum Desulfobacterota_D; class UBA1144; order Nemesobacterales; family CSP1-2; genus CSP1-2. The sequence continues at coordinate 11,953 of JAHFBK010000027.1, read as the reverse complement.
ATAGAGGTCTTCTTGCATGACATATCTTACGACCATGATCGCTAATGGCGTGAGAAAAGTATATCCATTCATCTTGAGGAACTAACTCCATAAGGTCAGCCTCTATCCTATCGGGGTCGGATTTATCTGAAAATCCGATTCTTTTTGCAAGCCTCTTTACATGGGTATCTACTACGATTCCAGGGATTACAAATGCATTTCCCAGAACAACGTTAGCTGTCTTTCTTCCTACTCCGTCAAGCTCTGTTAATCTTTCCATTGATGCGGGTACTTTACCATCATATCTTTCAATCAGGGTCTTGCAGCAGTTTATAATCGCCTTTGCTTTATTTCTATAGAATCCAGTTGAGCGAATATCATTTTCAAACTCATTTTGATTTGCTTTTGCATAGTCCATAACTGTTTTATATTTCCTGAAAAGATCCTTTGTAACTTGATTGACTCTCTCGTCTGTACATTGAGCAGATAGAATCGTGGCTACAAGAAGCTCTAGTGGGGTTTTGAAATTCAGATGACATTTAGGATTCGGGTATTCCTTGCGGAATATCGAAATTATGCTCTTTACCCTCTTCTTTTTAGAATTTAAATTCTCATCCTGAAGATTTATTTGTTCTTGTTTCAATACTCATACTCCGTTTTCAGTTATCCATATAAAACTGAGGGCTTAATGAAAAATACATAGCTTAATAAATTGCTTATAGGGAATTTTATAAGTAATTATAATACTATTTGAAGATTCTTGGTAGATACTTGGATAAGTGAGTTGAAAAATAAAAAGGGATATGTCTCAACGAGCATATCCCTTACCAATTATTGTTAATTTGACTCGGTCAATCTGAATTATTTTGACTCAAATGATAACTGCAAATAAAGTAGTAAAATTCTTATCAATCTAACCTTTACGCTGTGCCGGAGTAAGTCCAGTTTTACCTACAAAATAGCTCTTATTCTTTTCTATAAAGCTCTTCCATTTATCTGGAAGCTCATCTTCATGAAATATAGCATCCACAGGGCAGGGATCAACGCAGGCACCGCAGTCTATACATTCATCTGGATGTATAAGAAGTTGATCTTCTACTTCATAAATACAATCTACAGGACAGGCATCAACGCAGGATCTATCCTTAACGCCTATACACGGCTCTGCAATTATATATGCCATTAACTTTACCTCCTTAATCTTTAAGTTAATTATATATAACCAGTCCCAAATATGTCAAGTTATAGGGGAGTTCTTAATTATTCGTTACTTTACTCTCTGACTTGCCTTTTCGATAAGTGGTTGCAGCTTTTGAGCTAACGATGGCTCAATTTCTATTGCTTGATTAAACTCATCTATTGCTTTTTTGAAGTATTCTTTAGCTCCCCTAAAATCGCTAGTCGCTCCCATACCTGACGGGTGCTCAACCTTAACCTCTCTGCCAGCTCCTATTGTATATAATGCCTCTCCGATAGCGGCGTGAGCCTCTGGTGAATTTGGATTTATCCTAACGGCCTCTTCTAGCTCTCTAATTGCCCCCTCATAAAAACCGCTTCTTACATATAGCCTCCCCAAACTAATGTGGGCATTGAGATAAGCAGGATCTATCTGTATGGCTTCTTGATGCTCATTCATAGCCTCTTCCATTGTTTCAAAATCGTCTTCGCCGTGGATTTTGGATTCATGAATCTTTCCAAGATAATAATGTGCCTCTACGTGCTTAGGGTGTAGATTCAAAACCTGTCTAAATTCAAACTCTGCTTTCTCATAAATTCCATCATTGTAGAACCGGACCCCTGATTTCAATAAAGAATCGGCATCTTCAACTGGCTTTGTTTTTGCTGCCTCTTTATCTTTTTCCTCTTTTTTCTTACTCAATACTGAATCTAGTATGCCCATTCCGGTAACCTCCTAGGTTATAAAAAAATACTCATTTATTACTAGGTGCTTCTTTAGGTTGTGGTTTTGACTGAGGCGACGATAGTTCATTACCCTGAGATTGAGTGGTTTGTTGTTGGGATTCTGGATTAATAGTGGACTCTTTTTCAGGTTTAGTTGGGGATTGACCTTCTGGTGGAATCACCATCCCCTCTTCTTTAGATAATGGTCTTGATTCATTTACCACTGATGACTTTATGCTCTTCGCTGAGAAATATCCTAAGGACAGTGAGGTAATTATGAAGAGCACTGCAAGAATCCTAGTGACCTTCGTAAGAAATGGAACCGCACCGCTCGCCCCAAAAATTGATTGACTTGAACCTCCGAAAATCGTCCCAAGATCGTCCCCTTTACCTGGTTGAAGAAGGACGGTAATTATAAGTAGAATACTTATAATTATGTGAAAAATTGTTACGGACGTTATGATTATGTCCAATTTTGCATACCCCCTGTTATCTTCACTATTTTTGCAAAAGAGTTAGCCCTAAGGCTAGCTCCGCCAACTAATGCTCCGTCTATGCTTGGCGGTGAAATTAAATCCTTTATATTTTCAGGAGTTACACTACCACCGTAGAGAATCCTTATTTTATCCGCAATACCAATAAAAATCTTGCTTAATATTTCTCGAATAAGGCCATGAACCTCCTCAGCCTCTTCAGGTGTAGCGTTTTTTCCTGTGCCAATGGCCCAAACGGGTTCATATGCGATTGCAATACTGTCAGGGTTGTTGATATTAACGTCGTTAAGTCCATTTTCAATCTGGTTATTTATCACCTTCATCGTATTTCCCCTCTCTCTTTCCTCAAGGGTTTCACCAACGCAGAGTATAGGAATAAGCCCTGCTTTAATTGAGGCCCTGATCTTTCTCTGCACCATAGTATCGCTCTCGCCTAAAATGCCTCTCCTCTCCGAATGTCCAATAATTACCCATCTACACCCAGAATCTCTAAGCATATACGGAGAAACCTCTCCTGTAAATGCTCCAGATGGCTCCCAGAAAACATTTTGAGCTGCGAGCTTTATATTAGTCTTACGAATAACTTGATATACGATATCAAGCGAGGTATAGGGCGGTGCTATCACGATATCTACGACATTCAAATCCATAAGGAGTTCAGATAGATCTTGTGCAAGCTCTAACGCCTCTTTCCTTAACATATTCATCTTCCAGTTTCCAACAATTAGTCTTTTTCTCATTTTAGCCTTTTCTTTAGTGCTTCAAGTCCTGCTAGGTTTTTTCCTTGAATGAATTCTAGAGTTGCCTTCCCACCAGTGGAAAGATAAATATTACCAGTCGTAAAATTTCCACTCTTAATTGCTATAACTGTATCCCAACCTGCAGCGACACTAAAGGCATTCGATTGAGCTATGGCTTTAGCTATTTCCATGGTCCCTTTTCTAAAGTCCTCAGCCTCGTAAACACCTAACGGCCCGTTCCATAAAATGGTTTTTGCACTTGATATCCTTGAGGCAAAATCGTTGATCGCTTTTGGTCCTATATCAACTGAAGTAGCGTCCTTGGGGAATGATCCAGTAGAGCTTACAAAGGAATTAGAGTAGTTATTCAAATCACCTTTTATAAGTACAGCGTCTTCGGAAAGAACGACTCGAACATCACGCACGCTAGCTGAGGAAGTGAGTTTTGCTGTACTATATAGAGCAATCTGATCCACTACTGACTTTCCCACCTCTCTTCCTAAGGCTTTGATAAATGTATTTGAGACTGCTCCCCCGATTAATATCGTATCAACTTTATCCAGAAGGCTTTCCATAATTGGAATCTTCTCTGAGGCGCTCCGACCACCAAAAATCGCCACAAATGGATGCTTAGGATTCTCAATCAATCGGTTTAAATTTTCCATCTCTTTTTTGAACCTAAGCCCGATGCAAGCGGTCTCGATATAATCCAATATTCCGACAACTGAAGCATGTAATCTATGGGATACAGAGAATGCTTCGTTTACATAGATATCAGCAATTTCTGAAAGTCTCTTTGCAAACCTAGTATCGTTTTCTTCCTCTCCTTTATGGAACCTAAGATTCTCAAGAAGCATAACGCCTCCAGGAGAAAGATCACCGGATAATTTCCTAACCGCATCCCCAACACAGTCTTTGGGAAAGATAATTTCACATCTTAGAATTTCTGAGAGTTTTCTTCCCACCGGGTCAAGCGTAAGCTTTGGGTGTATTTTTCCACCAGGTCTTCCTAGGTGAGAGGCAATAATTACTCTTGCTCTTTCCCTAAGTGCATATTCTATAGTGGGCAGTGCTGCAAGGATTCTCGTATCATCCGCGACCTCACCGTCTTTATTGAGTGGTGTGTTGAAATCCACCCTGATAAGAACCCTTTTTTCCTTTATATCTATTTCATCTATAGAAATTAGCTTCATCGCTCTTACGCTTTCCTATTGTAACTGTTTAGCCACAAAGACACTAAGGCACGAAGATAGAATGCAGAAGTCAGGAGTCAGTCCCCGACGAATTCATCGGGGGATGAAGTTTTTCTTCTGTCTTCTGGATTCTGACTTCTGAATTCTTCTTTTTAATATATTCTCCAAGCCTTTTAATTCCCTCTTCTATATCATCAAGCGATGTTGTGTAAGAAAACCTAAGGTATCCCTCCCCTCCGTATCCAAAGTCAATTCCAGGAGTTACCGCTACATGAGATTTGTCAAGAATATCAAATGCCAATTCCTGTGATCTATCATTTAAGCTTTTCGCATTAACAAATACGTAAAACGCACCTTTAGGTTCAGAACGAATCACAAACCCCAAACCTCTAAGCCCTTCAATCATCTTCTTTCTTCTTTCGCTAAAGATTTGAACCATCTCTTTTGCTTCCCGCCTAGCTTTCCTTATGGCTGCAACCCCCGCCCTCTGAACGAATGGATTTGGTGAAATAAAGAGGTTTTGTTGAAGCTTCTGAATAGGACGAATGAAATCCTCGGGGGCAATAAAATACCCAAGTCGCCATCCCGTCATTGAATAAAGCTTAGAAAAACCATTAACAGAAAACGCTTTATCTGTAAATTCAAAAATAGTGTGTGCCTTTCCCTCGTAAACAAGCCCGTGATAGATTTCATCAGAGATTACGTAAAGCCCAAGCTCTGATATTTCCTTTATCACATTCGGTTCAAGAACCACTCCAGTAGGATTTGAGGGGGAGTTTATAACTATCGCTTTTGTTTTGTTGGAGATTGTTTTTTTCAGGCTATCAATATCGATCTGAAAACCATCTTCTTCATAAATTCTCACACGCTTCGGTAGTCCTCCCGCAACCTTTATAATTTGTGGATAGCAAGAATAATGTGGATCCGTAATTATAACCTCGTCTTCATGCTCAAGAAGTGAAAGCATAGAGAGCAAGAGGGCAGGGGAGCTACCGGAGGTAATAACAACTCTACCAGGAGTTATATTAACCCCGTATTTTTCCTTGTAATCTTCCGCTATAGCTTCTCTTAGCTCTGGAATTCCGAGGCTCGGCGTGTATTTTGTGTCTCCAACTCTAATGGCTTCTATAGCTTCGTCACAGATGATCTTTGGAGTCGGGAGGTCTGGTTCTCCAATTTCAAAGTGGATAACCCTATTCCCCTGGGCTTCAATTTCCTTAGCCCTTTCCAAAACATCCATAACAAAGAACGGGGCAATTTCTTCTGAGAGCTTTGAAGGCATTATATTTATTCTAAGCAAAAAGGTCATTGCTGTCTATAATTATAGTTAGTCACACAACATTGTGTAATTGTCATTCCGAACTTAGTGAGGAATCTAGATCTCTCACTTGCGTTCGAGATGACACCTCGTGGTCAGAATGCTTCGTCGCGGAGTTTATCCTGAGCTAGACGAAGGGCTCCTCACAATGACTGCATAAGTGTGTCGTCCTGAAGCAGCACGGTGAGCGAGTCATCTCGTGATTTATAATAGGATCCGTAGCTTGAGTCTTCAATGCATTTAGGGCTTCGGCTCAAAACCATACACGGTTTCGCATTTCTTCTAAACTCAGTCCCTTGCTTTATGGGTGATGTGGTCTCGGTTCTCACAATGATCAAAGTTATGAATTGCCTTGCAGCATCCTATAAAATGGACTTGACAGTGCCATAAGTTATAATTATTATAATGTCATCCCCTCCCATTATGGGGGGGTAAGGGGGTAATATGAAAGATAAAGAGAAGATAATTAAAAGATTAAAGAGCATAGAGGGGCATATTCGCGGCATCCAAAGAATGATAGAAGAGGATAAATACTGCATTGATGTAATAAAACAATCCCTCGCTGTGAAAAGCGCGGTAGATAAAGTAAACGCCCTTATACTCGAAAGCCATCTCAAAAGCTGTGTGACAACGGCTATAAGATCAAACAAGCAGGTTGAAAGAGAGCGAGTAATAGCAGAGCTTCTTGATGTTTTTGAGACATCGGGAAAGATTTGATTTAAAAGTCTTAAACCTCCTGGCTTTTTTAACCCAAGCATATTTAGGAGATATCAAGATGAAGAGTATAAAAATTGGAAGCACTCAGATGGTGAAAGACCCCGTCTGTGGTATGAACATAGATCCGGAATCTGCTGCTGTCACGTATGAGCACGAGGGAAAAACATACTTCTTTTGTAATCCATACTGCCTTGAGAAATTTAAGGCTGAGCCTGCTAAATACCTGACTGGCGCACCGGCTATTCCTCACAAAGAATCAGAACCTCGATTGGACGCTAAGGAGAACGTATACATCTGTCCCATGGACCCTGAGGTTCGACAGCAGGGGCCAGGCTCCTGCCCAAAATGTGGCATGGCCCTCGAGCCCCTATCACCGGTAACACCGACAACGAGAATGAGATACACATGTCCCATGCACCCGGAGATCGTGCGTGACGAGCCAGGCTTTTGTCCCATTTGTGGGATGACTTTGGAGCCTATAACGGTCACAGACGAAGAAGTCAATGAAGAACTAGTGGACATGACGCGCAGGTTTAAGATTGGCCTTGCCCTTACGATTCCGCTTGTTTTTCTTGCTATGTCTGACCTGATTCCAGGCCAGCCTGTGCAGCAAGTTATCTCGACTCGTATTCTCAAGTATATTCAACTTGTACTTGCAACCCCTGTGGTACTCTGGGGAGGATGGCCTTTCTTCAAACGCGGTTGGGCATCAATCGTCAACCGCAGCCTTAACATGTTCACCCTCATTGCCATCGGCACAGGAGTGGCATTCTGGTATAGCGTGGTTGCAACCTTTTTCCCGGATATATTTCCAGACTCTTTCCGCAGCCACGGTGGCGAGGTGGGTGTCTATTTCGAGGTCGCTTCAGTAATTGTAGTGCTTGTGCTTTTGGGCCAGGTTCTCGAACTGCGCGCACGAAGCCAGACTAGTAGTGCTATTAAAGCGCTTCTGGGACTGGCTCCGAAGACAGCCAAAGTGATACGCGATGATGGGACAGAGGAAGAAATCCCACTTGATAACATCAAGCCTGGCGATCGGCTCCGAGTTCGCCCTGGGGAGAAGGTACCCGTTGATGGGATGGTCTTAGAAGGTGAGAGCTTTGTTGATGAGTCTATGATTACAGGTGAGCCTATACCAGTAGAAAAGAGGAGGGGAGATAAGGTAGTGGGAGGCACGGTGAACAGCACAGGCGGCTTTGTGATGCAGGCAGAGAAGGTGGGAAGCGAAACGCTGTTAGCCCAGATCGTTCGAATGGTAAGTGAAGCTCAGCGAAGCCGCGCTCCTATACAGCGTCTTGCCGATATTGTCTCCTCTTATTTTGTGCCTGCCGTCATACTGATCGCTGTGATTACATTCATCGTATGGAGTCTCATTGGTCCAGAGCCACGCCTTGCTCATGCCATAGTCAATGCCGTAGCTGTTCTCATAGTTGCCTGCCCTTGCGCGCTGGGACTTGCTACCCCGATGTCTATTATGGTCGGAACAGGTCGCGGAGCCACAGCGGGCGTGCTCATAAAGAATGCGGAGGCCCTTGAGGTTATGGAGAAGGTTGACATCCTTATTGTGGATAAGACCGGTACGCTCACCGAAGGCAAGCCTCGTCTCACTTCGATAGTGCCTTTAACTGAGCTGAACGAATCGGAGTTGCTTCGCTTGACCGCAAGCCTAGAGCGGAACAGTGAGCATCCTCTTGCACAAGCTATAGTGACTGGCGCTCAGGCTAAAAACTTGAAGCTTTCCGAGGCCGAGGAGTTTGAGTCAATCACGGGAAAAGGTGTTGTCGGAAAGGTAGACGGCCGTGTTGTTGCTCTAGGCAACGGTAAGCTGTTAGAGCAATTGAATATCGAAGTTGGTGGTCTGCTTGAGCGAGCAGAGGCTTTGCGCAAGGAAGGGGAGACGGTGATGTTTGTCGCTGTTGATGGCCAACTGGCAGGACTTATAGGGGTATCTGACCCAATCAAGGAGTCAACTCCTGAAGCGCTCCGGATGCTGCACGAAGACGGCATACGAATCCTCATGCTTACGGGGGATAATAGGATCACTGCTGAGGCTGTGGCTAGAAAGTTGGGTATTGATGAAGTTCAGGCTGATGTGCTGCCTGAGCAGAAGGGCGAGATAGTAAAGCGTCTTCAGGCACAGGGTCGCATAGTAGCTATGGCAGGCGATGGCATTAATGATGCCCCGGCTCTTGCTCAGGCTCAGGTAGGCATAGCAATGGGAACCGGTACGGATGTGGCCATAGAGAGCGCTGGAGTAACCCTGGTGAAAGGAGACTTGCGTGGTATAGCACGAGCCCGAAGGCTCAGTAGAGCTACAATGCGTAATATCCGTCAAAATCTCTTTTTTGCATTCATTTACAACTCACTAGGAGTACCTATTGCTGCGGGAATACTCTATCCCGCTTTCGGATTACTGCTAAGTCCAATAATTGCCAGCGTAGCCATGAGCTTTAGCTCTGTATCGGTTATAGGCAATGCTCTTCGGTTACGGAATTCAAAGCTATAGGCAATGCGGCTAGGACCTTAATATAGTTGACAGTATTGATTTTTTTGCCGGATTTACAAATACTTTAGCCATGAAGAGTAAAATTATTAGTGCATCCCCCGATGTCATGGGGGGAACTCCGGTATTTACGGGAACACGGGTACCCGTCCAAACTCTCCTCGATTATCTAGAAGGGGGGCAGTCCATAGATGATTTTCTAGAAGGTTTCCCCACCGTCACAAGAGAGCAGGTAATTGCTTTTCTGGAAGAAGCTAAAGAACAAATAGTCGCCAGTGTGAAATAAGGTGAAGATTCTTCTCGATGAGTGTATAGACTGGCGGTTTGCCAAGGAGCTGTCAGGCTATTCGTGGAAACTGTGCCACAGGTGGGCTGGGCAGGTTTAAAAAATGGCGATCTATTGACACTGGCAGAAAAGCAGTTTGATATCTTCATCACGGTCGATCGCAACTTATCGTTCCAACAGAACTTACCCCAATTCCTTTGATGCTCTAAGGACAGGTTTCGTGCAATACAAAAATTACCCCCTTGTATGAGCACCATCCCTTCGTCCTTCGACGAGCTCAGGAGCAGGACAGGCCCCGGTGCGATTCAAATCGCGGCTAAGCCGCTCCTGCCTTATTGCACGAATAAATTCGTGTCTACAACTTACAATCTTTTGTAGGCACAGACTTGTCTGTGCTATTTTTGGCACGAACAAACCCGGATTAAATCGGGGGGAGTGCCTACAGGTCTTTACAAAGTAAAATATATAAGCCGCTCCTACATAGTTACGTAGGTTATGTGGTCAGGATTCCATTTATTGAGGGCTAAAGCCTTCAGCTGCATTTAACCCTTTAGCTTGAAATAACTCACCTTACTGGGTATATTGAATTCACTCATTTGATAAAGAAGGACTCTTAAATGTCACAGGTTTGTGTAGTTTGCGGGAAAAAACCCCTTTACGGACATACTGTTAGTCACGCAAATAACAAGACTAAAAGGCGATGGAACATCAACCTAAGAAGGGTTAAAGCACGTCTTTCAAGTGGAGAGGTAAGAAGAATCAGGGTCTGCACTAATTGTATTAAATCTGGACGTGTTCAAAAAGCTGCTTAGACTTCTGCTCTGGCAAGAGCTTTCTCGATTTTCTTCTTTAATAGTTCCCTCTTTAATCTACTTAGTCTACCTATGTAAAGAATTCCATCTATATGATCTATCTCATGCTGGAAGGCACGAGCAAGAAGCCCGGTTCCTTCGTACTCAAAGAGTTTTCCTTTTCTATCAAGACCTTGAACCTTGACCTTCGCCTTTCTTTTTACCTCGCTTGAAAACCCGGGAATACTTAAACAACCTTCTTCCTCTATTTGCACACCCTCGGTTGAGATAATCACAGGATTTATAAGCTCGATTAGCCCGGGTGAATCCTGCTGTCTTGCGGAAACGTCAATTACTACCACCCTTAGATTTATACCTACCTGTGGAGCGGCAAGTCCTACTCCTGGGGCGTCGGACATAGTTTCAGCCATATCGTCAAGGAGTTTTTCGATCTCTTTGTCTATCTTTTCTACGGGAGCAGATTTCTTTTTGAGCTTAGGATCCGGATAGGTGAGGATTTTCAAAATAGCCATGGCAGGCTAAAATCCTATCCGAAAGAAAATCGTTGTCAATGAATTAAGTAAGGGCAAACGGCCGTTTGCCCCTACACCTAGGTTTGGCCTTCATTCATCTTTTTTCTGAGCTCCTTGCTAGGTCTAAAGTGAGGAAGCTTCTTGGATGGAACTTGTACTGCTTCCCCTGTTCTGGGATTTCTGCCGCTGTAGGGTTTATAAACTTTTGTAAAGAAACTGCCGAAACCCCTTATTTCAATCCTGCCACCACCTTGAAGCACATCAGTCATGTGGTTGATAACAGTATCAATTATCTGCTCGGACTGCTGGGGCTGAAGACCAAATTTAGCGGATAATTCCCTTTCAAGTTCTGATCTTTTCATTTCAAGACCTCTTATTTGATTAGGATTTGGAATCCAATTTATTTAATTTGACATCTATTGTCAAGAGTGAAAATTGTTTACTGTTGACAACTCTTTCCGAAGTAACTATGCTTTAACGAATCCTGTAACAGTTTTCGGAGCACAACATGATGGGGAGACTCGAAAGGATATTAAACAAAGCGGACAACTTTAAGGAATCTGAAAGGTTTGAGGAAGCACTCAGAGAACTTACGAAAGCGCTTAAAATCGCCCCTCACGACCCTGATGTCTTTCTATCCTTTGCTTTAACTTATGATGCGATGGAGGAATTTGAAACAGCTGTTGCTTATTTCAAAAAGGCCCTTGAGCTTGGTCCAAAAGATTGTTACATCCTAACGCAATTTGGAATTACTCTAGGAAGAATGGGTCGCTATAGTGATGCTCTCACGGTTTTTGAAGGCGCCCTAACAATTGAGCCAGGCTATGTCGTCGCAAAATGGAATCTAGCTTTAACCTTGAGGGCTATTGGATGTTACGAGGACGCACTCTCTGAATTTATACAATGTATCAGAACTGACATGGACTCAGATTACATAAAGAGCGAGCTCCACTACCAGATAGGTTTATGCTACTTTGATATGGGGTGGACGCCAGAGGCGCTTATAGAATTCAACAAACAGGTTGAACTTTTTCCAGATGATGTATGGGCACATCTTTCAATCGGCAACTGCTACTTAGACTGTGGATGGGTGGATGAATCAATAGGCAAATATAGAGAAATCATTAGTGTATGTCCAGATTTCGTTCCCGCTTATAACTCTCTTGCTCTTTCTTTGGCTGAGAAGGGGTGGTACGATGAAGCTCTGGATGTTTTGAGGGTTGCTCTTGAGTATGCCCCTGAGGACGAATCAATCAAAGACAATATAGATTATATACAATCTTTAAAAGACGACGAGAATGGATTTAAAGGAATAATAACTTACTGTTTAATCAACCAGATTCTAAAAAGAAAGCAATCCTTCAAAAATAGTCGTTAACCCTCTTTCTTATATTCAGAGTTTTATTATCTCCCGGAATTTCATTTGTCTAAAAGCATTTTGGAATTGGGTTCCCAAGTTATAGCTAATACACCATGATTGTTTTAATCTAAAAACTC
>JAHFBK010000026.1 GCA_023250035.1 Candidatus Dadabacteria bacterium | reverse complement strand
AGGTGTTGTAAATATAATGCCTTTTGCTCCTTTCTCCCTTGCGTTAATAGCCTTATAGCGAAGCGATGCATACTTATAGAAAGGACTTTTACGATTATTACCGTCCGGCGTATAACGTAAGGCTAAAACAATTTTTTCTTTTACATCTATCCCTGCGTAATCATCATAGTTGAGCTGTTTCGAGCTTATTCCATAACCTGCGAACACCAACTCACCCCTAAGTTCTCCATCGCTTGAAAAGCTTATAGGTAGAAAATCTTTGTCAACTTGAAGATTCAACTTTCGTTCCCCTATATCAACGGTCATTGCGTTAGAGTCCCCGAGTTTTACTCCTGAGGTGAAAGAAAAATTCTGGAAATATGTTCCGTCATCTCCAAGCGGTTTTAGACCTGCTTCCTTAAAATTAGTGGCAACATACTCAGCAGCTTTTTCACACCCCTCGGTCCCGGCTTTTCTTCCTTGAAGCTGATCTGAAGCTAGATAGCGGATATGTTCAATGATCTCTTCGGCTGTTATATCATCATTCTCAGCCCAACTGGTTGCAGAAAAAACAAAGAGAAGAGTTAAGATTAAAGGTATAAAAAAGGAGATTAAAAACTTACTACCCTTCGACATAGCGACAAAATGATAACATAAAGGATTAGAATTGCTTGAATTAATAAAAGGGGTGCGTCACCTTTTTAATGCGTCAATCTTTCATCCCCATCCTAGCCTTCCCCTTCAAAGGGGAAGGGAAAAGTGTAACCTATGTCCCCGTTCGCACGGATTTAATAATTTATCTATTAGTTAAAAACTCCTCAAACGGGTTAAAACCAAAAGTTATGCCAACTATTGCTGTTACAGCAGAGGCTGCATCTTTGAGGCCCAATTCCACTCCGCCATCGAGGACTATGTTTTCAGTGATTTGAAAAACCAACCCAGTTAGCGAAAATAGTGGAGATCCCTCACCCGAAGCAAATTGACCTGTAAGTTCTGAACCAAGCCTTAGTTTCTCAATGAACAAAGGAAAATCAATTTGAACTCCGTAAAAAAATCTATCTTCGAAATTTTCATCGAAAGTAGGATCGTTTGATGCGAAATAACCCAGATTTGCTCTAGCTGCGACTTTCCAAAACGTCTTTTCTATAACAAGCAAAATACCAAGTTCTATTTGACCTGAGCCTGTGCCTTTATCCTCATCACCTGTAGGAAGTAAAACGGATGGCCTTATTGCCATGTCAGGAAACAAATCATCATCATGCAATACCCCTTTTTCACCAAGTATTTTGAACTTAGATAATATAACAGTATCACCAAATCCGAACTCATTTTTACCAGAATCTGGCCTCAAGATTAGAAGCGCAAAGTCAATTTCGGTTTCTATACAATCCAATAGACCCTAGGTCAAAGCAAAGGTTGTAACATTATCTTTACCATCATCGTTTTTCCTAAATTCATTTCCTAATTCCACCGCAAAAAATCCGAGTGGAGAGATTCCCGCATCTTCTGTTCTAAAGGGACGAAAGGCAAAGGAAATAGATGTTGATAACTGAATAAAAAGCCCAATCAGGAGGTAAATTTTTGTAGCAGACAATTTATGCTTCTCTCATATTCATAATATTTTAGAGAATTCAATTATAATATTTTTTTTATACGATGAGAAAGGAGAGACAGCAGTTATGGTTTTTATAGAAAGAGACCTTGCATAAAACCTATCTCCCAACCAAGAAAGATACCAAATGCAATACTCGAAATCCCAGCTAGGACTTTTATCCCCTGATTTATAGTAGCAAACTTATTAGCAGTGAAAACAAAAGGAAGCCCTATTAATGAACTCATTAAAAGCATCCCACCAATCGAGCCTACCCCGAAAACGACTATATAGAGAAGCCCGGTTAAGGGAGAAGGAATAGTCGTAAGAACTAAAAGCATAAGTGCTGCGCTTCCCGCGACACCATGAACGAGTCCTACAAGGAATGGTTTACTTCCAAACCTAATCAAATGATTATGCTCATGAGCTCTCTCTTTACCCTCTTCATGAAGGTGTATATGCGCGTGCGTGAGTCTGTCATGCTCATGTGCGTGTATATGTATTTTTCTTCCTCTAAAGAACGTCCAAATAATATTAGCACCTAAGAAAACAAGCATCATCGCAACCCCAAACTCCATTAGAAGGGCGAGCTTAGGTGGAATAACAAGCCTTAGCGAAATCACCAGAAGACCGATAAGAAAAAGCGATACCGTGTGCCCAAGTCCCCAGAATGTACCGATAAGAGAGGATTTAGAAATGCACTTATGTTCACTCACGATTGTTGATACGGCAACAATATGGTCCGCATCAAGTGCATGTTTTAAGCCGAGAATAAATCCTAATCCAAGAGTGGCAATTAGCGTAGGTGATGTCATGATTCTATCCTCCTTAGTAATTATTCGTCCACTAATGAACAAGCTCCAAATACCAAATGTTTGGAATTTAGAAATTGAAAATTGTTTGAAATTTGCGATTTGGGATTTGTAGTTTGATTCATGGTTGAATACTTGCCATCATAATATTTTCCATATTATTTCCCCGGAATTTATTTGTATAATCCCACCGCTTACGAGGGACTGAATCGCAATCGCAAATCCAAGGATACTTATAATCACGGATGAGACCAGAGGAAGCCTCTGTATTATTTTTCCATCTCCACTGAACCTTTCCACAAACCGCCTGGCATACACTATCATCATGCCAATTCCCACTAGAACAATGGCAAGCCCTATGCTAAATGCAACTATTAGTAAGAGCCCAAATCCAATTCGGTGAAGAGAGATAGCGCTTAAAAGCACTATCAGAGCCTCAGGGCAGGGAACTATTCCACCACTTACTCCGAGGGCAAAGAGATTTCCTAGGGTTACCCTTTCAGGCAGTTCGACAGTGCTCACTACAGTAATATCGTTGTGGTGATGTCCATGCTCATCGTCATGGTGATGGCGATGATGGTCATAATCATGAGTGTGACTATGTGAATGGGAGTGCGAGTGTCCGTGGTCGTGTTCTTCAAATTCGCCTCTAAGCAGAGCAAGGTAGCGCTTACGGAATAAGACTATCCCAATTATAACAATTGTTAATCCTGAGATAAACCCGAGCCAAGGATAGAGCTTTTCAGGGAGTATGTATCTTGATGCATAGAGGGTTGCAAGTCCAAGTGCAAACACTCCAATCGTGTGGGTAAGGGTGACTATAACACCGAGAAAAAGTGCATGATCCGCTGTCCCACGTGAACCAACAAGATATGCAGCTACTATTGTTTTCCCATGACCAGGCGAAAGTGCATGGAAGGCGCCAAAACCAAATGCTACTATAAGAGAGAAAACAATTATCTCAAAAGTGAGGTCCTTTTTTGAGAGAAGCTCTGTGAATGAACTCCTTGGAGTCTTAACTTTCGAAGTTCGGGAATTAAGCTCTTCGTCCTGAACCTCTGTAGAGGCAACACCTGTTTCTCTAACTCCTAAAGAAAATGAAAAACTCACCCCTAAATCCTGAGGGGGGCTTGAGGGTGTATCCTCTGGATAGCGCGATAACTCGTCACTTAGGTCACGAGAGGGTGCAGAGGAATCAACTATAGAAACTTCTCCTTTTCCTATAACAATTATCTCTTTCCATCCTGTTCTACCTGGATAGTTATCGTCCTGATAGAACACCCTGTTTAACTCTACTAAACTGTCTTTTTGAAGCTTTGCCTCATATTCTACAGTCATCTTAACTGTGGGAAGTCCACCTGCGCCTGGAATAAAAACCATATCACTTGAATCTGTAGTAAGCTCCATAGGCTTCTCATTTAATTTTAAAGAGATTCCTTTCTTTAACTCTTCTGTTTTCTTCGATAGATAAATGCCTTTTTCATCTGAGGATATGTTTTTATCCCCATCCGTATCAATCTCCATTAATTCCTGAAAGGTAGGAATCTCTGCCATATCAATAAGATATTTTGTTTTGAATTTATTATCTGTCACCTCGATTTTAGAATAATGGTTAATGCTGAAATTCCCCATAGGATGTGCAAAAGCCGGAACGGAAGGAAGAAATAATAAGCATATAAGTAAAGATAATAAAGCAGGCAGGCACCCTTTTGCTCCTTCCCCCACTTGTGGGGGAGCGGTATTTCGAGCGCAGTGTGCGAGAAATGGCAATAAAAAGATAGGATGGGGGGAATAGATATAAACCCCCACCTTAATCCTCCCCCCCAAGGGGGGAGGAAATAAATATCGGGGATTATTTAACATCGAATTTATTTCTTCAAACACCATTAATTACTCCTTTCTTGCAGATGAGGATTTATTCTCTATCTCGCTTAGTGTGTTCCTTGCGACCTCTGAATTAATTATATGGAAGTGAGGATTAGTAGACAGCGCTTGGTTTAAATACTCCTTAGCCTTAGCCATGTTTCCAAGCTTATAATAAATCATCCCTGCGTGGAAAAAAAGATTTGCATCCTTTGTCCCCAATCTAAGTGACTCCTGAGAACCCTCTAGAGCTTCTTTAAGTTGATTGTTTTTATAATAAGTCCAGGCCAGGGTGTCGTAGGTGTAAATGTCTCGTCTAGCTTCTAATTCCTTCCTTGCAAGCTGAAGTGCCTCATTTGACTTCATATCATGGTCGGCATAAAAAAGAGCAAGCTCCCGGTTATATATGACTTTATTAATCTTACTGAGTAATCCAATATACTCTACAAGGTCGTACTGTTTTTTTGCTTTTTCCATATTACCTGTTTTCTTATATACGTCCCCTAGAGAAGATACAAAGAGCGGTAGAGGAATAATGCCTATAGCTTTTTTGTATAGCTCTATAGCTTCTCCATAGTTTTTCTCCGATGCTTTCACCTTTCCTAACCCAGCAAGAGCATAATAATAGTTATCATAGTTTTTAAGTGACGCCTGGTACTGCTCTCCAGCCTTCTTTAAGTCTCCGGTATTAAAATATAATTCCCCAAGTATATACTGAGCCCAGGCAACGTTTTCCCTGGGTAGGTTTTGTCTTATGCCCTCTTCGATCGCCTTTTGCATCGCCTGGATAGCTCCTTCTATATCACCCGTTAGCTCCTTTATATATGATATGCGGCTGTAGGAATCAAGGCCGGGTCCAAGGCTTAGCATCATCTCATAGGCTTTCTCGGCTTTGTCGTATTCTCCTAGCTCAATATAGGCATCACCAAGGATGCCATATGCGTAGCTATCCTCAGGTTTTAGTTCTATGGCTTTCTTTGCGTATGGTAGGGCAGCTTGAAACTCATGCTTGGATGAATTTACAAATCCCAGATATACAACCGCCGTATAGTTGTCTGAATAAAGCTCAAGAGCCTTCTTAAGTGTCTCTTCAGCCTTGCTGTAGTAAGCTGCGTCTCCTGTCTCTCTTGCCTTTTGAATATAGGCTTCGCCAAGCTTAGTGTAACTAGAGTAGTTATTAGGGTCTCTTTTTATTCTGGCTTGATAATATCTAATTTGATTGTCTGTTTTACTTAACTGAACCTGCTCACTTGTATTATTGGTTCCAACCTGCGCCGTCTCTTTTTGTGAGTCAGAGCAGGCTGAAAAGAAAACAAAATGAAAAGTAATAAGCAGGAGAGTTAATTGTTTCAACATTTCATAAACCCTTGGCATAGTCTCCCACAAATTAATTTTTAGAACAAAGAACAACGGGACAAGCATAAAACCCTTAATTACAACTCAAGGAATTAGAGACAATTAGATAGAGACATTTGAACGTAAATTTAGCAACGATAGACGGTACTTTCTCCCCGATGACTTTGTCGGGGACCCGCCCTTCGACTTTGCTCAGGACAGGCATTGGCATGCGGGGTTAGAAAACCCCGCCTATCCTAATTCCTTGTGTCCCAGATTTTAATTACCTTGTAGTCAATGGTATGCATGTAACCCCCGTACTTTGGATTTCCGAGTTAAATTAGCTTTTTCTAATCCTTCTTACAAGCCTTCTTCCGAATACATAAAGAACAGGAACTAGGAGAATCGCTAGATTGCCCAAACCTGTATTGACGTTAGTTCCAATACCAGCGATAGCACACCCGCCGCCGCCCGATGTTGTCGTCGTCTCACATCCATCACCACCCGGATTAAGGTGAAAGCTGTCTCGTCCGCTGTTAGCAAAAGCCACGTAGGGAAAAACATTCTGATAGGTCACATCGTTGGTGTTAACGCCATCGGCTAGAAGATTATTAGGAGGATCGTCGAAAATACCCCCAGCTAGCACGCCAGCCACTACTCGCGTTGAAATATCTGTCACATCATCAAATACACGACGGCCATTGGGATAACCGGCCAGGTCGCCAGCAAGGAAGCCAATTCGCTTTTGCGCACCAGGAGGAGTTGGATCAATACCAGTATTGAGACGTAGTAAATCAGCTATTATATTTGGATCAGTGTTATCTGCATTGCAACCTGGACAAATCGGCCCTATATAGTTAACGAGCGGCAGTAAATCTAAACGTGGCACGTCTGGAACATTGATCCCGAAAACTGCATTAAGCACACGCGCCACGAGTGGATCAAGCGCAAAGGCTGCAAACTGCGCATCGTCCTCTGGCTCGCTCATGCTCCAAAGGTCTTTCATCTCAGTTGGAATAATTAGTTCGTTAAATAAGGCATTACCCATGCGCTGAATCTTTACTAAGTCGCCTGAAAGTGTCGCAGGCTCACCGGGCCCATTATAACTCTTATCTCTAAAACGTGCAGTTGAGCCATATGAGCCAATCACAGCCTCTGGATCACTGGCTGGATGTAACTGCCCATCGCTGGTAAGCATTTCAATAGGCACTTCTATAGCTATCACGTTCACATTAAACCCCGCTACATCGTCACAGCCGCCAAAGTTCATGCCGTCATCTGCATCTTGCTCAGGTGTTTCGACTCCGCCGTTACGAAAGTTAAACGAATCAAATGCCGCTCCAAGGTCAATATAGAACGGGTCATCAGTCGTTCCTGCAAACACGCGAATACCGTTACTAAGAGTGTATATACCCTGCTGTGCTAAGGCAGTATAGTTAGGCATAGTCCTGGGTCCAACGTTTGAAGGGATTGCAAATAGTGTGTCTCCACCCGCATCCTGTCCTGTTTCAAATATTACGTCACCTGCTCCGTTTTTCATGGTCACACTATAAAACTGACGTAAGCTTAAGCCCGTAGACCCTGGACCGTCAAGCGCTGTAATCGCTGGCGGGATAACTGGATTGGGTATAGGTGGTTGAGGAGCATTAGCAGGAGCGTTAATCCCGTTTCCGGCTCCTACAAAGCCAGTGAATACACCATCTAATCGGATTTCCGTTGTAAATCGAAAATGGAATATAATATCATCAACTGCATCACGGTTGTTGTCTATATTGATCTTGTAAGTAAGCTCTGGGTCGAAGGGAAAATAGTTTGGACCATTAGAAGGTTCCAATAGAGGATCAACAGCTAATATAAACGTCACAGTATTCTCTCTGCCCTCCTCATAGCTGACGAATGCAAACCAGTCGGTTATATCAGCCTTCTCGTCTAATGCTGTTATTGGTGCCTCTCGATGACTAGCTGCGCGAGATACATTCCAGTGTGGAGTTCCACCTATTATAAAAAAGAACGATGCAAATAACATCGCACTGAGTTTAACAACTTGACGGATTCCCATTTCTCATACCTCCTTTTTACAGATTTGCCCAAAGTGTCAAAGCCTCATTGAAAGGTTTAAAGCCTTTCCACTTTATTACGATATACGCTTAAATTTTAAATTTGGATGAATAATATCAATTCCATAGAAATTATGGATTAAAATACAATCAATATTCGTAGGGGCGAACCTCGTGTTTACCCAGCCCAGAATGGACAATATCTATAATGGGCAATAACAAGGACTTCGTCGTGAGCGCCTCGGCTGAGCTCGGCCGAAGCCTCAGTCGAATGATTGCCCACGCGAATGTTATTATTTCCTATAACTATCACCTTCAAGCGATTTGTTTTTTCTTTAACAATCTGATAAATTCTCAGCTTGGTAAAAGACAAGACTTTCCTTTGATGTTATAACCCATTATGTAATACCCTCGATTCGGAGAGAATAAAAACTGTGATACCTCGACGTCACAGAGTGACGAAAAAAGAATTAAGTGGAAAGGGCCAGCTTTCAGGCGAGGATGAGCGATTGCTTATACAGAGGGTTAAGGCTGGCGATCAAAAGGCATTTGAAGCAATTTTCAACCATTATGTAAGCAGGGTCTACCGCCAGGCGTTCAAGCTCGTAGGAAACGAAGCTGATGCAGAAGATGTAGTTCAAGAGGTCTTCCTTTTGGTCTACAGGAAGGCGAAGCTATTTCTGGGTAAATCAGAGTTCTCAACCTGGCTCTATAGGCTTACTGCGAATGTCGCTCTTACCAAGCTCCGTCAACGTAAGAAGGACAAAGTGGTGTCACTAGATGACTATATGCCTAAGTTTAGAAGGGATGGTCATCACCTAATTAGGCCAGTGGTTGATTGGACTCAAGATATTGATAAATTTGTAGCGGTCAAGGAGTTTAACCAAATTATCCAACAAGCTATGGATCAACTTTCTCCGATGGACAAGGCTGTTGTTATGATGAGCGATATGGAAGACATGCCTAATCCTGAGATCAGCGAAACATTAGGGATTACCGTCCAAGCGGTCAAGGCCAGGCTTCATCGAGCTAGATTATTTTTGCGTGGAAGGTTAACAGACCATCTTGGGTATTCACCGACTTAGGGGGTTTAAAGCTGAATCAGGGTTACTATTTTGAATCCAAATCATTAGTTGCAACGTCCAATAATTGTTGTGGAGGTTAGTTACTAATCTATGGTAAAGAAGGCTCAAGTTATGAGAGTTAACCCTAAGAAGGTTGATACCTGTAAACAAGCTACGTCCTTAATTTTGGACTATCTGACCGGGGAACTGGACTCTAAAACAAAACGGGCATTTGAGGAACATTTGATGGTGTGCCCTGACTGTGTTTCCTTTTTAAACTCATACAAAGAGACAATAAAGTTTACCCTATCATTAAGCTACGAGGATATCCCTTCTGAGATGAAGAAGCGGATTAGAAGATTTTTAAGAGACAATATTGGGTGATTTCCTGATAAAATTTCTCCCCTCACCCTTTGTAGACTCCACGCATAACTTTATTGAAACTCTTTTGCTCTCTAAGCGTCTAAATAGACAGAGTCGAAACTCAACCGAGGGCAGTAAAGATTGCTAATAAGCTAAGGAGACAATTATGTATAAAATTCTAATTTCGACTTTACTTTTAACTTTAGCGTTTTCATGTGTTCAAACATCAGTTAATGCTGCAACTAACCTAAGATTAAATCCAAACCTAGACTACTCAAGCGACTCAAACGATGGCCCCCTAATTACTGGAGATAATATTACCGATGGTATGATCCAGCAGGGAAAACCAGCACACATTATCTTCTATCACCATAAATGCTATAACTCTAAGCGGCAGGCGAAAAGAACAGTCGAACTGTATGAGAAATACGAGGGAGAAGTAAATTTCATAATTGTTGATTTGGATTCGGAAATATCCAACGAGCAGAAGGAGTTAAGAGATCGTTTCTATCGAAATTATATACCACATGTCACTATAATTGGTGCAAACGGAAGTGTACTTTATAATAGAAGTGGCGAAATAGGAGCCGATTTACTTTCATCAATTTTAGATAAAGCTTTGATGTAAAACGAAAAGTAAATCCCTTAATAACAAATGTATTTAAAGTTGTTTAATACAATTTTATAATAAAGGAGGTAAAATATGCTAAAGATTATTATACTATTTTCATTTCTTTTGTTGCTAATAATGCAGACAAGGATATATGCAGATACAAAAACTGAAAAGGCTACATTTGCCGGAGGCTGTTTCTGGTGTATGGAACCACCTTTTGAAAAGTTAGATGGTGTAACCGAAGTAATATCAGGTTATACAGGTGGCAAGAAAGTGAACCCAACATATGAAGAGATATCATATGGAGGAACCGGTCATCTAGAATCTGTTCAAATCATATATGACCCATCTAAAATTACCTACTCCGAGCTTCTTGATGTGTTTTGGAAACAAATAGACCCAACTGACCCAAATGGTCAGTTTGTTGACAGAGGTTTACAATATAGATCAGCTATTTTCTATCATGATGACGAGCAGAAAAGTTTAGCGGAGAAATCAAAAGAAGAACTTGATAAGTCTGGAAGATATAATAAACCAATAGTAACAGAAATCATTGAGGCCTCTACATTTTATAAAGCAGAAGATTATCATCAAGATTACTATAAAAAGAATCCAATAAGATATAAGTTCTATAGGTACAATTCAGGTCGCGATCAATACTTAAAAAAGATATGGGGGAATGAAATGGAAAAAAAGGTTTCAAAAAACAATAATGAAAGATATAAGAAACCATCCAAAGAAGAGCTTCGAAAAAAACTAACACCGCTACAATATAAGGTTACCCAGGAAGAAGCTACAGAAAGGCCCTTTGCTAACGAATATTGGGATAACCACAGAGATGGGATCTATGTTGATATAGTTTCTGGAGAACCTCTTTTTAGTTCCCTCGACAAATTCGATTCTGGAACTGGATGGCCAAGCTTTACTAAGACACTCGAAGAAGGAAACATTATTGAAAAAGAAGATAAAAGCTTTTTTACGGTAAGAACAGAAGTAAGAAGTAAAAATGCGGATTCCCATCTTGGACATGTTTTTGACGATGGACCTAAACCAACTGGATTGCGTTATTGTATGAATTCTGCTTCTCTTCGCTTTATTCCAAAGGAGGATTTAGAAAAAGAAGGATATGGTCAATATGTGAGGCTCTTTGAGAATAAAACAAGTAAGGAATAATGTATTTAGCCTTGCTCACAACCGCTTTAAGCATTATTAAAGCTGGTGTACCTTTTATTTACAGGCCTGGTTTTATTAAACCCAAAAGGTCAATGTCACTTATCGGGGGTTAGATCGGTTTTCGTGACTCATGATTCGTCATCCGAATCAGGATATAAGGGCTCCGATTCACGAAATATATAATGTTAACAGAAAGTTAACCTACTTTTCATATGAAATTAATCTCTACTTGTTAGCCTTAATCCAGCTTTGCATCTATCTAATTAGATGAGAGATTTAACGAGACCAAACTAAATCATGTTAAATCCTTAAAATTTGAGTTTTATCTTGTGTTTTGTTATACTTTATGGTTAGTAAAACAGTCTAATTTCGATAGAACTATAACAAGTAACGGATTAAAAAAATATAAGGGGTTTGGAAAAAAGAACCATTTCATACATTTATTACTACCTTGTAAACCAAGGATGCACTTTATTTCCACACCCTTTCCATTCTTTCATAATAATCCAAAAGAAAGAGTTGTTTGTTTTAAAATCAAATTAACAGGAGGGACTCTAGAAACTATATGCAAGACACATTAATAGCTGGAAATGGCATAACGAGGGAGCTTAACTTTGATGATAATGGTGTGCTTAAGCAGCTCTATGGAGAGAATAACGAAAACCTCAAAGAGATTGAAAGCGTCTTCGGCGTCAAAATCCACTCGAGAGGAGGAAAGCTGAGCCTCAAGGGAGATCCTGAAGAAGTTGAATCTGCAGAGCGATTCCTCCATGAGATTTACCGTCTCATTTCAAAGGGGTATTCTCTCGATCCAGGCGATATCGAACTCGCAGCAAGGGTTGTAATTGAAGATAAAACCCCTCTTCAGGATATCTTCCTAGATACCGTATGTATTTCCACAAGAAAAAGATTAATCGCACCAAAGAGCCTTGCACAAAAGCTCTACATTGATGCCATCCGAAAGAACGACATTGTCTTTGGTATAGGCCCCGCAGGAACTGGCAAAACCTATCTTGCAATGGCTATGGCTGTTTCTGCTTTTATAAGCCGTGAAGTAAACAGAATAATCCTGACGAGGCCTGCAGTGGAGGCAGGGGAAAAGTTGGGGTTTTTGCCCGGCGACCTTTATCAGAAAATCGACCCATACCTTAGACCACTGTTTGATGCGCTCTACGATATGTTGGATTTTGAAAAGGCAACTAGGCTTATTGAAAAGGGTGCTATAGAAATAGCTCCTCTTGCTTATATGAGAGGGAGAACGCTTAACGATGCCTTTGTGATTCTTGACGAAGCCCAGAACACGACGGCTATGCAGATGAAGATGTTTCTCACAAGGCTTGGGTTTAGCTCAAAGGCTGTAATTACAGGTGATGTTACTCAGGTTGATCTTGGAGGTAACGAAAAATCAGGACTCCTTGAAGCTGAATCATTGCTTAAAGGTATCGAAGGTATAGTAATTGTCCATTTCTCAAAAAGGGACGTTGTAAGACACCCACTAGTAAGACAGATAATAGATGCATACGAAAGAAAGGAAAAAGGTTGAATTGTATTTATAATTAAACTACTCTTTTTTCTTGGCTGTAATCCTTACCGCTATATTTGGACGGGTTCCAGTAACATCCTTTAACCATCCATCCTCAAAAGTAATCTCTTTTCCATTATCGTTTGTTGCCTGTAGTGTGAAGGCTGCTTTTTGCTCCTTAGGGTCTGAAAAGGGGGCATCAACCCAGATTCCCCAAATTATATCTATGCCCGTAACATAAAAGCGTGAAATGGAGTAGCTTTTAAGCTCGCCCAAGAGTTCTTTCGTCTCTGAATTATAGATCTTTATAGACATTTCCTTAGTCACTCTCCGTGAGGAATTTTCATCCAAGAATATACCATAACGTGCAGTATAGTGTTATAATTTTTTAATACTGTTTGGTATAACTATTTAGCCACAAAGACACTAAGACACCAAGAATTACTTAGTCTTTAGATTTCTGTAAAATGACTAGTGATTAAAAACCAACGATTATTTCTTTGTACCTTGGTGCCTTAATGGCCAAGTAGTCAAGTTTTGTGTTAAACTAACATTCACTCTGTAGGAGGCATTTGATGAAAAGAGAGGCCTTTTTGCTTATATCTTCAATTCTTTTGGTTTCCCTTGGATGTGCCCGTGAGTGGCAAAATCCTAATACCACCATTCCTGCTAAACAGGTTGATATAGCAGCTATTTTAGAAAACCCAATCGCCTTTGATAGTGCAGGGGTAATAGTTGAGGGTAAGGTTTGGGATTTAGTGTTTGATAAATTTGAACGAGAGGATAAAGAAACACCGTTTACTGAGTTTAAGCTAGCCGATCAAGACGGGAATTTTGTAAAAGTTTTCAGACTCGGTCACATCCCTATTGCTGAGGGAGATATTGTTGAGGTTATAGGAATATACAGGAGAGAACTAGGAAAAGAACGCATCTATTTTGCCAATGAAATCGAAGCCATCAGGGTTGAAAAGGAAAAACAAGAATTAAAAGCCAACAATTGAGAAAGAAGTCATAATCTTGTTTAAATCGTCCCTCAATCTCTTATTTGTTTTAAGTTCAGACTCCGGTATCTGAGAAGCTGTGACTATATAAGCCTTATTGTTAGTGAGAACCACCTTTTGTATCTGAAATATCCTTTCCTCAGAAGATAAACCATAAAGACTCAGATAATGAAACTGTAGTATTGATACAAGGTCAACTCCGATTGTTTTAATAATTTCAACCAATGCATCCTTAGATACTAGAATGTTGTTTTCAATATAGCTATTGACATCAATACCTACAGAATCATCCATCGCCACTGTAACACTTGGCCTAAAACCACCGTAGAGAGATTGGGGGATTACGACAATTGGAATTACAATCTTATCTCTGAATCTAAACTGTCTTTTGTACAATTCATTCAGCTTATTATCTATCATCCATCCATTAGGCCAGGACACTCTAAACCCGAATTCCCTGCTTACAAAGGTGTTTCTCTCACGACCTCCAGTGAGCGAGGTCGAACTGCCGTTTGTGAATTTATGATCTGAAAAGCTTACCGTTTTAGCTGACCCATACAGTTGTAGCGCTAAAACCCATCCTTCTGTTAGTTTTTCTGAAGACATATTCCCTAAAGCCTTAACGCATACACAATTTCACGAAAACTTAAGTTCCATTAGTGTATCTAAATCAACCCGGTCTTTCAACAAATTTGCCTTAATGTAAGCATTATTTGATATCGCATACTATTTGTAAGCAGACAGCACTCATAAACTATTTTACAAACGAATTCAGCTCTAATGACTTATCCTCAAGAAAGCAGGAAACCCGACACAGTGGATGTGTGTCGGGTTTCTTATGGCAACAACCAAGGAAGGGTAAGGAGTCTAATCAAACTAGGTTAGAAATAAGCCTGGAGCTGTGCCCTAAATATGTTTTCGTCAACATCATCAGCGTTCGTAAATTCATTTTTAATGAAAGAATAGTCGAGCTGAATCTTCCACTTGTGGCTGTGTGACATGTAGAAATTAAGCCCAGGTGTAATTTGCCAACTGTTGTCTGGTTCATCAACATCCGGTATATTTGGAACACTCGCATCAAAATCAATATATGCAAACCTTGCTGCTACCTCTAGAAGCTTTGGAATCAAAAAGACACCGCTTTGTATCCTAAATCCCTGGTCAAATACTGTGTCAATATCTACATCCTGTGGAGAGATCCACCTTGCGTCGTATTCTCCCTCTATGCTGAAAATCTTGTATTTGAAGTTAACATCAGCCGTAAATTGAGCAAAATCTCCTACTGTTATACCTATTTCGTCAAATCTTGCTTCTATAGCAGCATCAGGAGTTTTTCTATCTATGTTAAGACCCTCCATACCTGCTGCTGCCACACCGAAGGCAATAAGAGGCTTGTCCTCCCCAAAGTTAGGCTCTATCTTGTAATCACCGCCTATTGGGAAAGAGCTATTGGCATACTTCAATTCACCACAACACGGAGTAAGCATAACCCTTCCAGCATAAAGAAGATTAGAATCACTGCTGAAAGCGTTTCTTCCATTACCATCAAATATTCCAACGCCGTAAGTAACATAATTTCCTAAAAGTCCATATAGCGCAGGACCTATGTCGCGTCCTAAGCTAAACTGCTCGTTGACAATAGACCTTTCCACAAGCTGGAGTTCCGATGACGAGTTCAGCTCCTCTCTATTAAATGGAACCTTAAACTGACCCACTCTTGGAACTGCTACCGTTTTATAAGCAGCGTTAAAATACGCATCTCTCATCTGTAGATCGGATCCATTGTCGGCACTTACTTGAATATAATATTCGAACCATGGTCTAAAAGCGTTTCCAATCCAGTAGAATCTCAGTCTTCTTATCCTGAAGTCCGTGGCTGTAAGCTCATCAGTCGTATCATTTACAGAGAATTGAAACTGAGCGCGTAGTCTCATATTCAGCGAAAAGTTTCCATCCTTTGTCTTAATTGTAAAGCCATCACCTGGTTTTTTGTAACTTACTTCTATTTTGTTGTACCAGGCATCATTTTCCTGGGCTTTTAGCTCCTCTATTATCTTTTCCTTCTCAGCCTCTTTTTCAACCTCTAAATCCTGAATCTTTTGCTGAAGCTCTTCGATCTGTTCTTGATTCTGCTTCTGCATTTGCTCGATCTGTTGCTTGAGTGCTTTTATCTGTTCACTCGTGCTTTCCGCCTTTGAGTTCGTTGTGAAAAGTGGTGTCAGAAGCACACCAATAATCAATACCGTTCTGAATAATGATCTCATCACTTCATCCCTCCTTTTTAAGAATTTTCAAGGAAGATTAGTGAAGAAAAATTAATTTACTATTAAGGGATTATTAACATATTGTTAAGGAAAGGCTAAAAAGTTTGAATACTCCCAACATTATTAATTGCGCAGAATGTTGAGCCCGTTCCCCCGAACGGGCATGAATATTTGGACTGATGAGGGCATCAGTCCCTACATTATTTTATTTCTGCCACCCCCCCCCGGAATGATAGGTTCGTGGGTGTCATTGCGAGCGATAGCGTGGCAATCTGACACGAAGTGTCATTCCGAACCCAGTCCTGAATCTAAGCAAAGGAACAGTGAGGAATCTCAATCAGATCGCTTCCCCTTCGCTCTGGGCTACGGTTCACACACTCGCGATTACAGGATAAAGATGGGTTGCTTCCTCGCTCCCTTTTATTTCCATTTCTCGCACACTGCGCTCGAAATAATTCTCCTTGCAACGACATTCCGTTTTATCATTGCAATGATGATCACCTTTAGCAAGTTAAAGGGAGTTATGGAGTTAAATCAGATTTATTACGTCCTAGATTAAGAAAAAATATCCTTCATAAATATCACCTTCTCCCTGGAGGGTCCAAGGGAAAGAATCCAGATTGGAACGCCTGTTGTCTCCTCGATCTTTTCTAAGTAAGCACGTGCCGAAGGTGGTAGAGAAGAAAGATTTTTTAAGTCACGTAATTCCTCTCTCCATCCATCCAACTCCTCATAAACAGGCTCACAGTGTTTAAGAATCTCTGTGTTTGAAGGAAATTCAGTAATTAATTCACCATTATATCTATAGCCAACACAGATTTTTATCTTATCTAAGCTAGAAAGAACATCGAGTTTTGTAATGGCGAGTCCCGATACCGCATTTATCATGGATGAGTAACGTAATGCCACAGAATCAAACCATCCACATCTTCTAGGTCTTCCTGTAGTCGAGCCGTACTCATTACCAAGTTCTCTTAGCTTGATACCCAAATCCCCTAAAACCTCAGATGGAAAGGGACCCTCTCCAACCCTAGTTGTGTAAGCCTTAGCCACTCCCATAACAATATCTATCTTGGTGGGACTCACCCCTGTACCTATGCATGCCCCACCAGCACTGGCGCTTGAAGATGTAACATAGGGGTAAGTACCAAAATCCACATCAAGAAGCGCTCCCTGTGCTCCTTCAAAGAGAACACTCTTTCCCTGAGATATTGCCTCGTTAAGAACCTTGGAGGTATGTGTAATGAACATTCTAAGCTTGTTGCCATAGATAACATATTCTTCATACATCTTCTCAAATTCGAGGGGACTTCTTCCAAGGACTCTTGTGATATAAAGGTTTCTTTCTTCGAGTATGGAACGGAGCCTTACTGAAAAGCTCTCAGGATAAATAAGGTCGGAAAATCTTAAACCCCTTCTTGCCGCCTTATCCTCATACACGGGACCTATTCCTCTTCCAGTCGTCCCTATCTTACTAGAACCCATTCTCTCTTCACGCGCAAGGTCAATCTCCTTGTGGTATGGCATAACAATATGTGCGCTGTCGCTTATTTTTAAGTTCTCTTCATCTACCTTATATCCATGCGATTTAATCTTCTCTATTTCTTCAAGTAAAACCTTAGGGTCTACAACTACACCGTTTCCTATCACAGAGAGCTTTCCTTCGCGAAGGATCCCAGACGGAATATGATGGAGAACCAGAGTCTTACCGTTTGTTACAATTGTGTGTCCCGCATTGCTCCCACCCTGGTATCTTGCAACGACGTCAACCCTTTCTGCGATAAGGTCAACTATTCTTCCCTTTCCCTCGTCTCCCCATTGGGTACCAACTACAACTATATTTGGCAAATTTAATTACCCCCCTTTGTACTTACTTTCCTCTTAAGATGTTTATCATAATTTGATCCACACTGTTCTTACTATTTTTCGCATAGCATAGTAGGGATGGGTTTGAAGCCTCCACCTTAATCCTCCCCCGCAAAGTGGGGAGGAAAAAACGTCATCAAATACTGCTGAGAAGCTCCTCTAGGTTTGAAAACTCCTTACTCACCCCTGTTCTTGACCCAATTAATCGTACCTTCCCATGGGCTTCCAATAAGATCACTCCATAGCTACTTAAATTCTGGCTCTCCTTAATTCTCTCTCTTCTTAGGTTCACATCTGCTTTAAGATCGAGTATTACTTTAAAACCGCTCCTTCTAAGTGATTCGGCTATCTTAATTGATTCTCGCCTGAGGTTTGGTTTAGTTGAGATGACAACAAAATGATTCTTATTATCCTCATGGGAGGTGCTAGCAACATCTAGTAGAGCTTCTATATCAACGGCAAAACCTGTTGCAGGGCATTTATACCCGTATTTTTCTATGAGTTCATCATACCTTCCTCCTATAATCATAGGTGATGGTACGCGTGGTGAGATAAGCTCAAAGGATACACCTGTATAATAGTTAAAACCCCTTAGCTCCCCCAAGTCTATGTTAATGTCACAGCCAACTTGAAATTCGTCAAGTAGAATTAATACATCCTCTAATTCCTTTACATATTTTCTTATAATGCTGATCTTTTTAGCTCTACGAAGAATATCTTTATTCCCGTAAAGCTCAGGAAGAGAGAGTATAACCTTCTTTATTGTTTGGGGAATAGGGGCCTTTGAGATTGCCTTTTCAAGCGCCTCCTGGTCTTTTTTTTTAAGCGCTTCCTCTATTTCATTCCTAACATTTCCAGTTTTTCCAAGAAGGAATCTCAATAATCCAGTATGTCCTATATCTAGAACGAGGTCCTTTATTCCCAGTTTTTCAAGCGACTTAACCGCAAGCGCTATAATCTCCCCGTCGGCTTCAGGTGATGAAAGCCCCATTAACTCGCATCCTACCTGAAAGATCTCTCTTTCCTTTCCACTACCCCTTTCTTCATACCTGATTACCCTTCCATTGTAACAGAGTCTTAGAGGCCCTATGTGATCTCTAAGCTGGGTCGCGACTATCCTCCCTACCTGTGGTGTTATATCTGGCCTCAGAGCTACAACATCGCCCGTTGACGGATCAACAAACTTTAAAATCTTATCCTTTAGATCATCGCCAAGCCCAACTGAAATAGTCTCAAGGGATTCGAAAAAGGGCGTAATTACCCTTCTATATCCCCAGCGTGTGAACTCATCCAGTAGACATTCTTCAACCCTTCTAATCTCTTCTGCCCTCTCAGGGGGAAAGTCCCTTACCCCTTGAGGTAGGCTAAAACGCTCAAGCATCTAAAGCACTACCTGTGTAACAGATATTATATTGGGAAGCGCGCTTATTTCCTCTATAACCCCTGAGGGAATAGGAGAATCCACATTTATAAAAGCTATCGCCCTTCCACCTACACTTTCACGCCCAAGGTGCAAACGGGCGATATTAACGCCCCTTTTTCCCAGAAGCGATCCCATAGAACCGATAAACCCAGGCTTATCATAGTTCTCACTTATAAGGAGATAACCCTGCGGGATGACGTCGAGTGAAAAGCCATTAACCCTAACAAACCTTGGCTCTTCTCGTCCGAATATAGTCCCTGAAACGTGCTTTTCATCTATATTTGTCTTCACCTTTATAGAGATCAGGCTCGTAAAATCCTCAGACCTTGATGACTTCGACTCTATTACCCTTATCCCTCTTTCTCTAGCAACGAATGGTGCATTTACATAATTTACTGTTATATCCATAATTGGCGTAAGAAATCCCTTGAGTGCAGCGATGGTAAGAGGAGCAACGTCAAAACCTGCGACCTCGCCACTATATTCAATATTAATCTCTTCAACACCACTTCTGCAAAGCTGTCCCTGAAGGCTTCCAAGCTTCTCTGCAAGTACTATGTAGGGCTTCATTATCTTTAATAGCTCAATGCTTATCGAGGGCATATTTACAGCGTTTCTTACAGCGCCATTTATAAAAAAGTCAACGATCTGCTCTGCTATCGCTACAGAGACCTTGGTCTGCGCCTCCTCTGTAGAAGCGCCAAGGTGAGGCGTGAAGACTAACTCATCAAGCTTAAGAAGCGGGTTGTCCTTCCCGGGGGGTTCTTTTTCAAAAACATCAAGCGCCGCCTCACCCACTATTCCAGACTTTACAGCCTCATATAGGTCTTGCTCATTTACTATACCTCCCCTTGCGCAGTTAATTATGATTACGCCCTTTTTCATTCGGTGAAAGGTTTCTTTTCTTATGAGATTCTTTGTCTCAGGTGTGAGAGGGGTGTGGATCGTAATTATATCAGCCATCTCAAGAAGCTCATTAAAAGAAACTAACTCTACACCCATCTTGACTGCGGCCTCCTGAGTGAGAAATGGGTCATATGCGATCACCTTCATCTTCAGCCCTATCGCCCGCTCAGCAACCAACCTCCCAATATTTCCAAGTCCAATAATCCCAAGGGTTTTTCCAAAGATTTCTTTTCCCTTGAATTTTTCCCTCTCCCAAAGCCCTGATTTTACCGACAAATGAGCTTGAGGAATTTTTCTCACTAAAGAAAACATAAGTGCAATTGTATGCTCGGCCGTCGTTATTGCGTTCGCCTCAGGGGTATTCATCACAACAGTACCGTTTCTTGTAGCGGCTGCTACATCCACATTATCAACGCCGATCCCTGCACGCCCTATAACCTTTAATCTTTCCCCCGCTGCCTCTATAATGTCCGCTGTAACCTTAGTCCCGCTTCTTACGATAAGGGCGTCGTAGTCCTTTATGATCCCCTTGATTTCTTCCTTTGGAAGGCCTTTTTTAATTACAACATCGAGTTCGGGTTGGGATTTAAGCAGGTTTAGACCCTCTTCAGCAAGGCCATCGGTAATTAAAATCCTCAACTTTTCCTCCGAGATTTAAAACATGGGCGATTTACAGAGTTAAATATATTTAAGTGATGTATTGTTGTCAATCAGATATTCGTGGTTCGGAGTTCGTGATTCGTGATCAGGGATTGGCAAATCGATTCACGAATGACTATTCAACTGATTAAATATGTAGGGACTGATCCCCGTATCAGTCCTAGGCCCGTTCGGGGAACGTGCCCTACATCCTGTATAATTAACTATGTAGGGGCTGACTCCCGATCAGTCTAAAAATTCATGCCTGTCGGGGAACAGGCATTACTCAGGACAGGCTTGCTCGTTGGATGTTGCGCACGCCTATGTCCACCAGCAACCGTTCAACTTTGCTCAGGGCAGGGACTGGTGGACTTACGAAGTGTTTATTACCAAATTAGATGTTCGAAGATAATAAGGCTCCCTCTACTACGTTAATTCAACTACTTAACATTTAGGGTCTATTTGTTAATGTTTAGGATGGCTTCTGCTGCTTCTTCCCCTGAGCGTATGCAATCCGGAATACCAACTCCATTGTAAGCGTTACCTGCAAACGCAAGACCACGATATTTACTTACTTTGGCATTGATTTGAGCTATATGTTCAAGGTGACCAACAGGGTATTGGGGCATGGATTGC
>JAHFBK010000119.1 GCA_023250035.1 Candidatus Dadabacteria bacterium | reverse complement strand
GCGATCTCCGGATGCCAGAGTTTAAAGTGATTTCTATGAACCTCTGTATATGCTCCTTCCGTGTAATGCTTGTCATAGAATTCCAGATCAAGATGATGAGCCTGAAAAACTAATCTTGCAAACATGGGATCAAGAAAGGCAGGGAATCTTCCATAGTTTTCATAAACATATGTGCAGAAATCCTTTACAATTTGTATTCTCATCTCCGAGGGATGGTATTCATCCTGAAGTACTCCCTGTGGGTCCTGGTAAGGATATGGATTTCCCTCTTTCCAGAAATCCCCTCTCATTTTGAGAAATTTATCTACAGCTTCGCTCATATCCTTTACATAAGGCGGACAGAGAGCTTCAAAAACGCTGTCTCGCCCTACTGGAACCGGACTCAGCACGCTCCTTAGACTTTTTTCAGGTTTTATGAATCTGAAACCCAATCCTTTGTAAGATGGGTTCACACCCAAGGCATAATGCGGAAGAAGCCCTGTAAAAGCCCATCCGCCTAGTCCGAGTGCCTGAAGGGCGAGATTCATATTCTGGCAGATAAAAGCCTGTTCAACATTTAGTGTTGTAAGAACCCGTAATTCAAGGTCAAAAAGAGACAATCTTACATCGTTTCTTATATAACCCTTTTCAATCCATTTATCTAAACCGCAGGACCTTCCACCGTTTAGCTCATCTATTATATTGAACCCGTATTTTGAGCCGAAGTAGATAAAAAGAAGAACCATGTATTCAACCGTTATGTTTGTAACAGGAATGAAGAAAGTAGTCCCAGGCTTATTGGTGTTCCATACATTGAAATCGAAAAGTCCAGGCTCGCCTTTTGGCAAATCCGCCCTACCATCCTGAAGCTTGATCAAACTCTTTCTAAAGAGACGAAGTATTTTATCTAGTTTTTCCTCCTCTGATTTGCCTGAAAAAATCGCTGTCTCACCCTGCTCTGGCATTAGGCTAAAGAGTTTTACCATATAAACACCTTTATCATTTGTGTAAAAGAGCTCAGTTGAATGAGAGTTGCATGAACAGGGCCAGCTACGTCCAGTCCACTGAAAAAGCCAAGAGATTCCGGTTCTCGGTAGGTCACCGAGCGATAGCCCTGTCATTCCTGTTCCAGCCCAGATTAGGAATGCCTCTTCTAACTCAGTTAGGGGTATTGGTTCAAACCTGGATTTGTGTTTTAATGTGCCTTCTTTTATCTCCATTCCTAATCCAAACCTTCTTGAGCGCCTTGAAAATATCGAGTCAAGAAGCCCGAAGTTTAGTGCAATGTTTAGTCCCTCTGGAATATTCATGGTTTTCTCCTTCTATTTCCATTTGATTCACACTGCGAATCAAATAATACCACTTACTTTGCTATATATGATTGTATACAATAAGATGTATTAATAAAACCTAACGGTTTTAGAAAACTTAATCAGTTAATAAAAACCGAGGTAGGGTAGACCACAGTTTTACTGGTGGACCAGGCAGTAACGAGCAAGCCTGCCCCGAACCAGTCGAGGAGGCTCGTTGCATACCCAGTTCCAGTTAGGTTATCTATTGCTAGATTAATAATTGAAAGACCATGAGGTTTTATTAACCATCAAAGTGCTGACAAAGCTAGCTAATATCAATTCCTATTATAGGGCCAATCTTTGTGATTGCCCTCATTCTGTGCTAACACGGTTCGACTGGGCTCAACGCAAGCAGGGTTTGCGCCTACGGATATTAATTTGGACTTTATGCTTTTCTACGCTGCTTTCTTTGTCTTCAAATACATATGCTCAAAACCCCACCGAAGCCGAAAGGAGCAAAGAAATTGAAAAGCTTAAAACCGAGATACAGAAGATTAAAGAGGAGCAACAAAAGCAAATAGAGGAATTACAAAAACGAATCGAGGAACTTGAAGCCGAAAGCAAAAGGGATAAAGAAAAGGAATATGTTGAGCCAAGTAAACCACCCATGGAAGTAGAGGAAGCCCCGGCAAAAACATACGTTATTGAGTGGTGGAAAAATATTGAAGTTGGTTACAGTAATGGATTTTTTATCAGAACGCAGGATGATTTATTCTCCCTTAAGTTTAACATCCGTTCCCAATTCCTCTTCTTTGTTGAAGATGAGGGAGGTGATACTGCAACAAGTTTTGATATAAGAAGGCTGTGGATCTCTTTTAGAGGGAATGCATTCCGCACCTGGTTCAAATATCTGTTGATACTCGAAGCGAGCGGTGATGTAGAGCTTCTCGATTATTTCACGGATGCGGCTAAATTCACCGATGTAGTTCCGAGAGCTGGGCAATATAGAGTCCCTTTTAATAGAGAGGAGCTGACCGATCCCTTTAATCTCCAACTAGTTGATAACTCTATTCTAAATCGAGAATTTAGCTTAGGTCGTCATATAGGGATTGGGCTTGGAGGAGTTGTAAATAGATTCATAACTTACGGCGTTGGGGTATTCAACAGCGCCGGAAGGAATTCTATAAATGAAAACTCGAACCTGCTCTATGTTGGAAGGGTTATGTTCACTCCGACAGGAGAACCAAGATATTCCTCCATCAATCCATTCCCTGTTTCAGGTGAATACGAGTATTCGCAAGGCTCTTTTGGAGATACAGAAACACCCCTTATTGCAATAAGTGCCGCCGTAGCATTTCTTCCCGGATATAAACCTGTGAACGATAGCCCTGACAACGCTGTTATTAATAGCAGAGTTGCTTCTTTAGGCTCAGAAAAAAGCGATATATTTCAGTTCTCAGCCGATATATCGGTTAAATATTTAATCTTTTCCCTGGAAGCAGAATATGATCTAAGAAATATTGACCCAGAAGAAACAGGTCTCGGTAGCGATCTTTCTCAGGGACTTAGAATTCAATCTGGTGTGTTTCTTATTCCCAAATTCATTGAGGTTGCGGGAAGGTTTGTTATCATAAATCTGGGTGACGAATTTAGTAATGACAAAATCCGGGAGATAACGCCTGGTTTAAGTTTCTATTTTATAAGGAATCGTAACTTAAAGCTTCAGTTTGATTACTCATTTATTAGAGATGAGTTTATTAACGATGATATAAACAGGGTAAGAGCCCAGCTTACTGTAAGTTTTTAAAGCTATTTTGAAGGATGGTATAATTTGCTAATATTTTCAGGGGAATCTAAATGAAGAAGTGGATTATTTTTTTAGCTTCATTAATTTTACCCTTCTGGATTTCTATAATCGGTTATTCTCAAACCTCAAACTACAATAAAGGCTACGGTAAGATAACTGGCACCGTGAAGGTTTTTGGAAAGAATTTTATGGGGAATCTTAAAGAGAAGGATGATATGAGTGGTGTTGTTATTTATCTCACCGGATTTGAAACCAAGCCCCCAAAAGATGTTCCAAATCTAGTCCAGCAAAATAAAGCCTTTAACCCTACGCTCCTCCCAATAGTCGCCGGGCAGACTGTTAGCTTCCCTAATCGCGATGGCATATATCATAATGTCTTTTCTGTATCGCCTGTTAAGTCCTTTGACCTCGGTCAATACAAATCTACCGACCCGCCAAAGGATATTACATTCGACAAAGCCGGTTTAGTTCCTGTTTTCTGTAATATCCACCCACAAATGATTTCTTTCGTTCTTGTCCTTGAAAACAACGTCTTTGGGGAGACCGATAAAGAAGGCAAATTCGTTATACCCAACGTACCACCAGGTAGATATACGATAAACGCATGGAAACCCAAGACCCAAAGAATGAGCAGCGATATAGAAGTCATTCCAGGACAAGAAACAGTAATAAATTTTGAACTCAAAGAAGTTGAAAAGATACCACCTCATAAGAGAAAAGACGGCTCCAACTATCCAGGATATCGGGATGACTGGGAGTCTTGAATGTTTTCTAAACTGCCGCTCAGCTTTAGAACAAAGATTTTCCTCGTTCTTGGCGCGATTGTTTTCCTATCTATTGCAACTGTTCTCCTAGTCCTTCAACAAACGACAAAAAACCGTGTCGAAGAGAACATTAAAAAAAGATTCGATAGCACTATATATGCCTTTAGAGAACTCCAAGAGCTCAGAACTCAATTTGCCTCTGACGAGATTAACTCGCTCACAATGAGTAACCCTCAATTTCGCACTATACTTTCCACCGCATCCGTTGGAACTGAGGACTTTGGTTTTGGCGCACCTACAGACCACGATGAAGTACTAAAGGACTCGAACCTTAGGCTTAACTCAATCCTTCCATTTCTACCTATATACCAGAAAAGTGATATCTTTCTTGTTACAAACTCAGAGGGTGAGCTTCTCTTTACTAAAGCAGACCCAAAGGAATTTGGCAACGAATTAAGCGACCTCTCTCTTTTTAGAAAGACATTTGAGGAGGGAGAAGCAGAGGGTATTTGGAGCTCACGCCTATTCGATGAAAAAGGGATAAAAATTTTCCCTCAAGAAGTTAAAGAGTCTATCTATCAAATAGTAGCGAAACCTGTGGCCTTTGGTGAGGAGATTTATGGAGTAGTTTTTTGGGGAAGCAGAATAGATAAAAAAACACTGGAGAGTATAAAAGAAATATCCTCCGTTGATTTAGCTCTCTACTCAAAAGAGGGTATTAATGTTACAACCCTTCCACCTGAAAAGGAAGAAGAACTATCAAAACTTGTTAGCTCGAAGATATTAGAGTTTGACAAGGGAAATAGGGATATTATTAGTGAAGTATCACTCCGTAATGAACGTTTTATAATTAGGTGGGCATCCATCCTTCCAGGGATGCCGATGCAACAGAGTGGGTTTATAGTTCTTAAATCCCTTACCGAAGAACTTAGTTTTCTTAGAAAACTACAAATCACCCTTCTGATAATAGGAGTTACAATCTTAGTTGTAGCTATAGGTCTTAGCTTTCTAATAGCAGGCGGCGTCACAAAGCCGGTTCGTGCCCTTGCTATCGCAGCTAGAAAAATCGGAGAGGGAGAACTTGAGACGAAGGTTGAAATTCAAACTGGTGATGAGCTTGAGGAGCTAGGTGGTGCATTTAATGAGATGGTGAAGGGTCTAAAGGAGAGGGAGTTTATTAAAACTACATTTGAGCGGTACGTTTCAAAGACAGTTGCTTCAGAACTAATTAAAAACCCTGAGATGGTGCGTCTTGGCGGGATAAAGAAGAAGCTTACAGTTATGTTCTCCGACATTGGAGGATTCACTACATTGTCAGAAACCTTATCACCCGAGGAGGTAGTAAAACATTTGAACGAATATTTTGAGGGGATGAGCTCTGCAATCCTTGAATTTAACGGAACGATTAATCAGTTTCAGGGTGACGCAATTGTGGCTTTTTGGGGGGCTCCAGTCCCTCAGGAGAACCATGCCGTGCTCGCCTGCCTTGCGGCGCTTAGATGTCGGGAGTTCCTCAAAAACCTCCAAGCTGAATGGTTATCACAAGGACTTCCAGAGAGGACCTTTCGCTTTGGTATTAACACGGGTGAGATGGTAGTGGGGAATATCGGTTCCTCTTCTCGCTTTGAATACACAGTAATAGGGGATGAAGTAAATTTGGCTAGTAGGCTTGAAGGAGCAAATAAAATTTACGGAACCCAAATTCTTATTTCTGATGAAACCTACGAGTTTGCAAAAGAAGAGGTCATCGCAAGGGAATTAGATATTATTCGTGTTGTTGGAAAAACCGAACGAGTCAGGATCTACGAACTCGTTTCACAAAAAGGAGAAATGGACGAGAAAAAAACTACGATCCTAGATAAGTTCCGTATAGGCGTTAATCTCTACAGAGAACAGAAGTGGGTCGGGGCTAAAGAATATTTTGAAAAAATTCTGGAACTAGACCCGTATGATAAACCTTCTCAAGAATATCTCAGGCGTTGTAGCGAATACGAGAACTCACCGCCTTCCGAAGATTGGGAAGGGGTGTTTGAGCTTAGGAGTAAATAGGTTAATCCGTTCACCGA
This sequence comes from Candidatus Dadabacteria bacterium, assembly GCA_023250035.1. GTDB lineage: Bacteria > Desulfobacterota_D > UBA1144 > Nemesobacterales > CSP1-2 > CSP1-2. Next base: position 832 of record JAHFBK010000119.1, on the reverse strand, counting down.
ATTGACCATCTCCATCGGCATTACCTGCTGTTATCTTTTCTGAATTCTTGCTTGAGATCAGTGAGAATAACTTCTTCTAAACGAATTCTCTCCTCTATGATTTGCTTTAACCAGGTCTGATAGCCCCTAAATTTATGGATCTTAGCGAGATACTTGGCTTTTCTGATTGTCTCAGGAGAAAGGCGGATTGAAGTCACATTGGTGGGCTTGACGAGTATGGGCTCCTCCCACCTTGTGAGATCGTCTGATTCTTTCGTGACAATCTCGTCAATTTTTTCTTCGGTAAGTTTTTTCTTCTTCTTCATGCTTCCCATCCTGTAATAATCCGGACTACATTTCTGGGTTTGAGTTGGAAAACGATTTTCAACCCTCTTCCTCCGTTTGTCCGGCCAATGAGTTGATACCGATCGCGGAATCGCTTGTTCCTTCTGACCTCATAGCCGTTGAAAAAGGTTTCCACCGCCTCTTCAAAGCTTACTCTGTGTTTTGCAAGCTTGTCCTTTTCCCAATCATATTCGAAGTCAGAGGGGATGAAGCGACTCCAGTCCATCTATGTCTCATTGCCGTTTGTAGCTACAATTTACCAGAAAATAGAATAGTTTCAAGGAGATAATAACCTTCATATTAGTTACATATTCTAGCCCCTTTTTAAAACATGGCAGTTAGATCACGGCTAGTTAGTAAGTCCATGCACCTTAACATAAATCTGGCCAACAGTCTTGAAGGGGCGAATAAAATTTACGGAACCCAAATTCTTATTTCGGATAAGACTTATGAACTAGCAAAACAAGAGGTCATCGCAAGGAAATTAGATATTATTCATGTTGTAGGT
>JAHFBK010000118.1 GCA_023250035.1 Candidatus Dadabacteria bacterium | reverse complement strand
CGAACACTGTTGCGTATTGCACGTCAAAAGGAGCGGTAATGCAGTTTACTAGAAGTCTTGCATTAGACCATGTAAAGGAAGGGATTCGGGTAAATACGATTTGTCCCGGTTTTATAAGGACGAAGATGAATGAGGACTTTATCGGCAATCCCCCGGATGCTCAGAAACAACTAGATGGAATGGCAGCACAAATCGTCCCCATGGGAAAGAGGGGAGAACCTATTGATGTAGCGTATGGAGTTCTTTATCTAGCAAGTGATGAGTCCAAATACGTTACAGGTACTGACCTTGTAATAGATGGCGGGTGGACAACATACTAGTTTGCAAAAGAAAAGTAAGTAAAAGAATAACAAGACTTAATTCTATATGGTTGATCCATTACCATAAATTGGTGGAAATTTGGATGATTAAGAACTGTAGAGTACGTTCCCTGAACGTGCCAAGCAAAAAGATTAAAGCCCGTTTGGGAAACGGGCACTATACAGGTATTCGGTAGATATTAGATTCTAGCTTTTATGACCCACCCCGTCTGTTAAAGGTATGAAGTCAAGCTGTAATGCGGATTCTAATGAATCTGATTAAAGGAGTTTTCTCGAAGTGGCACTAAACATCTTTTTGTTGCTTTTCGTGGTTATTACGTGGGGTTACTCATGGGTATTGATGAAGATAGGTTTACGATACATGGAACCCTTGACATTTGCAGCTTACCGTTGCGGGATCGGCGGTTTGGCTATGATTCCTTTTTTGTATATGAAAGGTTTTTCTTTCCCAAAGGGTGAGAAATGGTTGAATTATGTCATTGTAGGACTGTTCCAAACCACCGGTATGTTTGGCTTTATGCTATATGGAATGAAATTGGTAACTGCTGGAAAAACCTCGGTTCTTCTTTATACCATGTCAATTTGGACCTGTCTTCTTGGACACTTTTATCTTAAAGAGAAGCTAAGTATCTCAAGGTGGTTAGGGGTTCTTAGTGGTTTTTTGGGAATTCTTTTTATCCTTGGATGGGATGCAATAGTAAATCAGGATGCTGAGATTCTATTTGGTGAGTTTTTAATTCTAATTGGATCGGTTTCATGGGCTATCTCAAATATATGGGTCAAAAAAAATATGATGAATGAAGACACATATCTAGTAAACGGAATACAGTTACTTGTAGGAACTGTAGGTCTCGTATTACTAGCTCTCCCAACAGAAGGGTTAGAGCATGTAAAATGGACATGGGTATCTACAAGTATTGTCCTATTTACAGGCGTAGTTGCATCAACTATAGACTTTACAATCTGGTTTTATCTTTTAAAGAAGCTTGATACATACACTGTCACTGTGTCAGTAATGCTAGTACCGGTGTTAGGGCTCTTTTTCGATTGGCTTCAATTGGGAAAGAGATTAGACATCGGGATTATTGTTGGGTGTGTTCTTATACTAGTTGGTATTTATCTTGTGACAAAACGTCAAAAAAATCTTAATACCTAGTCATAAATCAACGCTACTCGAATGCTTTTAATGATTTAATCTTTGTTGCTAATATATCTTCTCCAAACATTTTCTTTCGAGATCATTTATTCCAATTCGTGGCTCAGTGTAATGGTGAAATTCTTCTTTTTTCCTAACCAACTGCCCACTTCTCGCACCTAATCCCCATATCCCAGAACATCCACTCGTAGCGGCTTGTAATGATGAAATGTTTTTTCATTGCCTCTTTTTCGTTATCCCTCAACGACTTCGAGATTTGATTGGTGAGGTTTAAAACAGCTTTCACAATCCCAGCAAACTCTTCACCTCCATAGGTATCAATCCATCTCTGATAAAGTGGATTTATCGAGCCTTTAGAAATAAGTGCTTTTCCTACCTTCCAGTAAATCCAATAGCAGGGAAGAAGTGCACCTACAACCTCGTGAAATGGGGAAGAATATGCTACAGAAAGAAGATAGCTTGTGTATGCGAGATTTGTAGGAGCAAGAGGGGTGTTGATTAGATTCTTCTTTACTATGCCAAAGTCTCGAAAGAAGCTATCATGAAGAGCACGTTCTACTCTCAGTGCTCCGGCAGAATGTTCATTAAACATGATTATCCAGTCGTCTTCGGGAGCTTTTGCGGCAGCAATGCTGAGCGATCTTGCAAACTCCCTGAGATATAGAGCATCCTGGGTGACGTAAAATTTGAAGCTTTCTTTTTTGAGTGAGCCATCGGTGAGTCCTTTTATGAATGGATGAACAAGTATTGCTTTATAAATTGGGATTATCCCTTTCCAGAGTTCTTTTGTAAACACCATATCATTGCACCTCTAACGATGATTTCATCTTTAGTTATGACATTACCTGAATTTTTACATCTTAATAAATAGCTGGCAATATAATGGCTCGCCACAATAAAAAAGAGAGGTTTTCATTCCGAGCCGAAGCGGAACGCCCCTCTTTTTGTCATTGCGAACGAAGTGAAACAATCCCTCTTTTTAGATTGCTTCGTCCCCTTCGGCTTCGCTCAGGGTAAACTCCGTCGAAGGGCTCCTCAGAATGAAAGACTACCGAAACCCATGTAGCAACTACTGTAGTATTTGATGCGCAGTGTGCATCAAATGGAAATAAAAGGGTATTATTTGATGCTGCTTTATCTGGCTCGCAGTGTGAGCCGGATGGCAATAAACAGTGTGCATCAAATGGGAATAAAAAGGAAGGGTTTATTCTAAATACGTTCTGTGGTAATTTTTAGGGTATTATTTGATGCGCAGTGTGCATCAAATGGAAATAAAAAAGGGTATTATTTGATGCTGCTTTATCTGGCTCGCAGTGTGAGCCAGATGGCAATAAACAGTGTGCATTTGATGGAAATAGTGCAGTATTTCGAGCGCAGTGCGCGAGAAATTGGAATAATGCAGTATTGCGTCCGCAGTGTGGACGCAATGGAAATAAAAGTCTAGTTTCAAATATGAATCTTAAAGAAAAAATACCGTCTGATTTAAAGAACGCACTCAGGGAGAAGAAAACTGTTGATCTCTCTGTTCTTCGTATGCTTCAGTCCGCAATAAGAAACAAAGAGATTGAGAAGAAAAAGCGTGATGGATTAACCGATGAGGAGATCGTTGAAGTCATATCCAACGAAATCAAAAAGCGTAAAGAAGCCGTAAATGAATATATAAAGGCGCAAAGACAAGACTTAGCGGATAAAGAGAGATCTGAGATCGAAGTTCTTATTAGCTACATGCCAAAGCAAATGGGAGAGATGGAAATTCGGGAAGAGGTAAAAAAAGCAATTAAAGAAGCGGGAGCTAAAGCACAAGGGGAATTAGGAAAAGTAATGAAAATACTTATGCCCCGCATGAAAGGAAAGGCAGATGGCGCTTTGGTAAATAAAGTAGTAAGAGAAGAATTGCAAAAATTAGAAGAGTTGTAAATTCGAGAGCAATAGATATGAGAAAAATATTTAAATTGTTGGGTTTATCAATTTGTATTCTATCTTACTTTCCTACTATATCCAAAGCAGAGCTTAAGATAGGTGAAACTGCGCCTACATTTAAAGCATCCGACCATGATGGTAAAACCGTAGATTTAGTCAACTTGAAAGGCAAATGGATAGTCCTTTATTTCTATCCAAAAGATGATACGCCAGGATGCACAATTGAGGCAAAACAGTTTACAGAACTCTATGAAGAATTCTTAAAAAACGAGGCCTTGGTTTATGGTATAAGCACTGATACAAAAGAAAGCCACTGTGACTTCAGAGACAAATACAAACTGAAAGTTCCTCTAATCCCAGATGAAGAACATAATGTAATGTCACTATACGAAGTAAATGTTTCAGATGGCTATGCTTCAAGAGATACTATAATTATTGATCCTTCAGGCGATATAGCAAAGATATTCAGAAAAGTAAACCCAGCAGGACACGCAAAGGACGTATTGGATTTTATTGAGGATAATCTAACAACACATTTTTAGATTTAACATAAGTTCTAGCTTCTCTAATTTTTAGCAATCTAAACATTCGCACTATAGAGAAACGATATAATTAAGGAGAAACTGAGATGGGTGAAGCAATAGAGACTGCTTTAACCGGTGCAGAAGGAGTAACATGGAATCTCTCAGATTTGTATTTAAACCTTAATGATCCACAGATTGAAAAAGATATCGAAGATGCCTTTTCACAGGCAAAATCATTTGAGGAAAAGTACCGTGGCAAAATCAATTCAGAACTTGTTACTCCATCATTTCTTCTCCAAGCTGTAAAAGAACTGGAATCAATTAGCGAGCAAGCAGGCAAATTGATTTCCTATGCTTATCTCATGTTTGCCGCTGACACAAGCAACCCAAAACGCGGAGCCTTTTTACAATCTATCCAGGAAAAAACAACCGAGATAAGAAAACATCTTATGTTTTTTGAACTTGAATGGATTGCTTTACCTGATGAAATAGCAAATCATTTGTTAGAAGACGAAGTTCTTTCACACTACAGTCATTTTCTACAAACTGAACGGCGTTATAAACCTCACAAGCTTAGCGAACCTGAGGAAAAGATTCTTGATGAAAAAGCAAATACTGGCTCACGTGCTTTCATGCGTCTTTTTGATGAGGTTATAAATAATATACGTTTTAAGGTTAAACTGGATGGAAGAATAAAGCATCTCACCGAACCCGAAACACTTGCTCTTCTCTATGATACTGACCGAAATAAAAGAAAAGCTGGGGCAATTGGACTTACAAAAGGCCTCAAAGAAAACGCACATGTTCTTAACTACATCTTCAACATTCTCGTCCAAGACCACACATCCAATGATCGTCTTCGCTCTTTTCCCCATCCGATGGCTTCACGTCATCTCGATAACGAGATTGACAAAGCCACAGTGGATGCCTTGATGACCTCGTGTGAAAAGAACTTTGACATGGTAGAGAAATATTACAACCTTAAAAAAAGGTTGCTCGGCTTAAAGAAATTTCATGACTACGATCGGTACTCACCAATATTTCCTGAAGGAAAAACGATTAGCTATAAAGATAGCAAAGAAATCGTTTTAGAAGCCTTCGGACTCTTTTCACCCCAAATGGCTCAGATAGCAAGAGAGTTTTTTGAAAATAGTTGGATTGATGCTGAACTAAGATCTGGAAAGCGTGGTGGTGCATTCAGTCATAGCGCTGTTCCGAGCGTTCATCCATATGTATTTCTTAACTACACAGGAAGGCTTCGTGATGTAATGACCTTGGCGCACGAACTTGGTCACGGAATCCATCAATATCTCTCAAGAAAACAGGGATATTTTCAATGTCACACACCCCTTACCACAGCAGAGACCGCAAGTGTATTCGGTGAGATGCTTGTATTCCATACACTAAAAGAATCTGAGAAAGATTCTAAAACTCGTCTTTCGCTTCTTTGCAGCAAGCTAGAGGACATATTTGCTACTATCTTTCGCCAAGTTGTTCTGACTAGATTTGAGGAAAAGCTTCATCATGCTAGAAGAAATGAAGGTGAACTTACAAGCTCACGCATAAATGAACTATGGATAGAAGCTAATAAACCTATGTTTGGTGATTCGGTTGAACTAACAAAGGACTACGCATGGTGGTGGATGTACATACCTCATTTTATCCATTCACCTTTCTATTGTTATGCATATTCTTTTGGAGAACTTCTAGTTATAGCCCTTTATCAGAAATACCAAAATGAAGGTAATGTTTTTGTTCCTCGTTATATTGAGCTTCTTTCCTCTGGAGGTTCAGATGCACCAGAGAAACTCCTAGCCCGTGTTGGCGTAGATATTACCGACCCTAACTTTTGGCAAGGAGGACTTGACCTACTTAGAGAAATGGTTAACGAAGCTGTGGCATTGGTGGACGAGTTGAGAAATTAAATATTTGATGGTGCAACAAGAACGGTATTGAGTACTGAAAACCAATCAAAAAACTATCTGATTTATGATGGAGAATGTGTATTTTGTAGAAATAGTGTTCGAGCACTCAAACGATTAGACACCAAAGAGTTTTTTACGTTTGTACCTTATCAAAACCTGAAGAATCTAAATCTAACACTCCCCTCATATCTTCAGTTCGATAGTGAGATTCATCTTTATACAAAAACGGGAGAAATCCTAAAAGGTCCCCGCGCAGTTATTTATGTTCTTAAATCAACTCCCTTCAAATGGTTTGGACTGTTTTTAGGGCTTCCCTTTGTATTCCCATTTACAAGAGAGGTTTATTATGCCTTTGCTTCAAACCGTTACCTTTTTAATCCGTGCACAGGAAATGAATGTGCGATCTATGCCGAGAAATCCTCTTTAAAATCTCATGTTGTGTTAATGCCTGTTTTTATACTAATAGCCCTTATAGGTTCTTTAATATACGGCCTTTCTCTTGGAATTCTTTTACCAGACCTAACAGGTGCAGAAGGAGCAATAAAATTCACACTGGCATCAGGAATTAGCTTGGTTTTTGTCATGCCAATTCTCGGTCTTGTTGCTAGAGGTTCATCTGAAATATTTATTTCTCTTATCTATAGGTGTCTGATAGCCATCGCTCTCGGCACCAGTCTTATTTTTGCTCTTTCTTTGCTAAATGCTGTATTTATAGTTACCGATTTACCAGCCAATTTAGGAAAGACGGTAAATATTGTCTCCTTAGTTGGAATCAACTCAATTATGCTCTACACCTTTATGAGACTCGCAGGGCAAGTTGGAGTTTCGAAATTAGCCTCTCTTTCTTGGTTCATTCTTTTAGACTTGATCGGAGTTTTTCTCTTCCGTATTCTACGGCTTTTCTAAAAAGTA
>JAHFBK010000117.1 GCA_023250035.1 Candidatus Dadabacteria bacterium | reverse complement strand
TAACACCGGCTTGCCCAACCGTGCTGCCAGTTGGAAACGGAATCACATCAGCCACAACAATCTCAGCCTCCTCATTATCCGTCGTAACAATGCTCGGAGTGGAGAGTATATTTACATCCGTTAAAGAGGCAAGGGCTTGGAAAAGAAATGTAAAAGACGGAATCGGAGGAAGTGGACCAGAGCCATCAGGATCAACTGAATCACCAACAAGTCCTAAAAAGAGGCCCGATATGCTGCTTATGGCAGTTAAGAAAGACTGAGGGTCAGCAGCAACACCGAGAAGACTAGGTATACCCGGAAGCGCAGTCCCAAAAAAGCCTGCGTTATCACCATTAAATGAAAAACCTAAGCTAAAGTTTGTACCAAGTGCCCTTAGTCTATCAACGGCGATTTCAAGTATTGCAGATTCAACAAAGACCTGCCTTCTTCTAATATCAAGTTCATCAATAACCCTTTTTATAGTTTCATAATCTCTTCGTGAACCAACAATTATGACGGAATTCGTAGCGGGATCTGCAGTAATTCTTACACCCCCTGCCTCTGCAACAACAGTTGAAATCCCCCCCCCATCAGTTTCTCTTTGTATAACTTGTCCTCCCTGTTCAAAAGCACCTACGGTCCCGCCCGTCTGCCTCCCTCCCTGATATGTGGTTCCTAATGTTCCTCCAAACCCCCCTGTCGCTCTTGTAGTTGGTCTGCTGGGCTGTGTTACAGCACCACCCCCACCTCCAATCAAACCGGAAAGAATACTTACCACCTGTTCGGCATCCGCATTCTGAAGACGTATAACGTAAATTCCCTCCTCTGGTGTCTCGACCTCAATGTCCAGCTTTTCTATGACAGCTTTAATCTTATTCATGTCCTCGTGATGGGCTATTACTATTAGCGAGTTGGTTCTTTCATCGGTAATTATCTTAAGACCCGAAGTCTGCTGTCCCCCTCCTGCTGACGAAGTAGCGCGCGGTATACGCCTTGGAGCCTCTCGCTGTTGACCAGGCTGAGGTGATTCAGCAGTCGGGGTTACGCTTTCACCACCAAAGATTTGAACAAGTTTTGCAGCAACGTCTGCGGCGTCGGAATGATGGATTTTTATAAACTGTATCTCTGTTTCTTGGTCAATATTATCGATTATTTTTAATATCCTATTTAGGTTTGATACCGCCTCTACGATAATTAAAGTATTTAAAGGTGCATAAGCCAGGATATCCCCCTCTTTCGAGATAAGTGGCCTTAGCGTGTTTGCAACCTCTTGGGCATTTATATTTTTCAGTGGAACAAGCCTCGTAACATACATATCAGAGGGACTACCGTATTCGATACCAGAACCCGTTGGTAGGCTTTCAATCTTAATATCCCTTTTTGGAATAATTTTGCTAACTCCATCTTTTTTAACGATAGCAAACCCGTTTAAATCCAGGATGGCCTCAAAGAGTCTTAAGGCGTTTTGTTTTTTAAATCCTCCCCTAGGTGCTACCACAGTCACTTTCTTACCCTTTACAGATTCCTCTAGTAGAAATGTCTCCCCAGTGATCTCACTTACCGTTTGGATTAGGTCTCTTATATCCATTTCTGTCTGAAGGTTAACTACATCTTCCTCAGGTATGCCCTCCTGTTTTGGAGATTCCTCCGGTGCTTTTACCTCTTTCTTTTTAATAACCTCTTCTCCCACTTGTAGCTTTTCTTGAGCTGTAGCCTGCGCCTCAGGTTCTTTAGTTTCTAAATCATTTGTTGGAGCCCCAATTTCCTTGTTTTCTTCTTCTAAAGTAGTTACCTCAGTCTCTTGTTTTTTGGATGTTGATGTTTCATCACCCCTTGTCGATAGAGTTTTAGAACGTTTGAAATCATAAGGCACCCTTATAACTTGATCCACCTCCAGGTTGTCATCTTTTAGGCTGTTCAATTTTTTCAATTCATCAACCGAGACTCGGAACTTCTTAGCCACGCTATATAGGGTGTCTCCAACCCTTACCTTATATTTTATGGTTCCCAGAGTCGGATTTTGTGGCTTTACCTCTTCTTGCTTCTCTCCTGTAATAACCTCTGACTGAGCTAAAACCTCTTGAATACTTATAGTCAAAGCAATAATAAACAGAGAAACCCAAAAAACCTTGTAGGCTCTTTTCATTCCCTGTGCTCCTCCCATCTTAACCTTATGCTAACAACTTTTTCTACATTCATAATTTCTCTTCGCTATGAAACATAAACGCATTGATTTATTCATCTACTATTTATTACATTTTTTTGCTTCATCCTCATGTTATGATTTTTAATTATACTATTTAATTGTGTATTCATATGTGAAATTCTGTCCACGTCTCGATAGGTCTATACTGAAGTGAGTTTGTCCTCTTAATTCCTCAAAGATGCTGAAAGCATTCTCAATGTTATCAAGCTCTACGTCGTTTATGCTGTGAAGAACATCCCCATTTCTAAGTCCAATTTTAAAGAAAACACTATTTGGCCTTATTGCAAAAAACTTTAGTCCATCCTCTTGAGGAATCGCACGAGCTTGAGTCATTAGTTGATTTGGGTCGTTTAGAGCCTCTTCAAGCATCTTTTGGTCAACCTCATAAACCCCTTCTGACACTTCCCTTACATCCACATTTTCAGCCCCCGTTTGGGTTTTCTCCCTAGAACTCTTATCCCTACGTTCAATACGATTCGGTGCACCAATTTGTCCAGGTTGAGACTGAGAAACAACCGGTGATACACCTCCAATATCCTTTTTACATTTGATCGTCTCAGGCCCTTCACCCCTTTCAACCATAGCTATGCAGTTTTCAATCCTGGCTAACTTAACATTTTCAGAGGTAACTATATCAATCAATTCCCCTTCAACATAACCCCTAACCTTACCAGTATCTAGATTCTTTATAATCGCTGATTTTCCCGAGCCCCCAAGAACAGTTCCAAGCAGCTCAAGTTTAAGTGTAGTTTGAGGTACCTCATTTACACTTAACCCAGATGAGCCTAATGATGTGCGCTTTAGGTTAAATATATTCTTTGTTAAAATCACATTATATGAACTTCTTGGAGACGAATGCTTTAAATTACCATCAAGGCGGTTTTCTGGAGATAACCTTGAATATGCAAAAGCCTCTGATACGGATGGGGTTACTGCTTCTTTAATCCTATCAGTTACTATTTTCGCAGTTGTATAGGAAATCCCCGCTAAAAGTATAAGATTGATGACCCAGATGTATTTTTTTATAACCGATGCAATCATTTAAGTAAATTAGTTAATTTAAACTAACAAAATAAAGCTTTTTACTTTATCTGTCAATAGGGGATTTTCTTGTAATCATATAACCCTTCTGACCTCAATAAGCTTAGTAATATCTTCCCTCATGTAATCTGCTGCCGCCTCTGGAGGGGTCGGGTTTATAAAGAAACCAGCCCCCCATTCAAACCCTGCAATGGTTGTAAGGCGTGGAATGAGCTCTATATGCCAATGAAAATCGGATTCAATTGAGTCCCAATGCTGTGGTTGGCCAGGACGTTTGAATCTCGGCGGCGAGGTATGGAGTACAAAATTGTAAGGTGGGTCATTTAAAAGCCTCTTTATGGAATTAAGTAATAGTTTTAATACAGGTGCTAGTTCTCTAAGATCATTATCACTTAGCATTGAGTAATCATGTAAATGGTGTTTAGGAAGTATCCATGTTTCAAAAGGAAAGCTTGAAGCAAATGGGCTCCAGATGATATAGTCCCTAGTCTCATGAATGATCCTTGCACCAAAATCGATTTCTTGTTTTATTAGATCGCAGATAAGACATCTTTCTTTAGCTCTATAGTTTTCTCTGCATGCAGTAAGCTCCTGCTTAACTACTGGTGGAACCATTGGGGTTGCTATTAGTTGAGAGTGTGTATGGGTAAGAGAAGCGCCAGCTTCAGCCTTGTGGTTTTTAAATATCAAGACATACCGTAGCCTATAGTCACCAAACAGGTCTCTTATCCTTTGTCTATAAGCAAAAAGCACATCTTTTATCCAATCTGTATCTAAGTCGCCTAGTTCCTCATTATGATCAGGGGTCTCAATAATAACCTCGTGTGCACCAGCACCGCTAACTACATCGAATATACCGGTACCGTATCTAATAGCATCGTCTTCTATCTGTAGTGCTGGAAATTTATTCGGAACAACCCTTACTCTCCATCCAGGTGAGTTAGGCTTTGTCCCCTGACTTCTTATGGCAAATATTTCCGGAGGTGTTTTCTCTTCCGATCCCTCACAAAATGGACAGGCTGCTAAAGATTTCCCATCTGTGTGTGCTCCAACCCCGGCTATTGTATAATCGCTCGGTCTCCTAGCCCTCTCGGTCGAGATAATCACCCATCTGTTTCTAATCGGGTCAAACCTTAGCTCACGCATTCATTTCACCATGATAATCATTAGGCTCTGAAATTATATCAGCATTTGATATATAAACGTTATTATAGAAATTGATTGAAAAGCAGAATAAAATCTCAGGATATTGAGGGAGAACAATGGGTTGTAACAATTCAAAGTCTATTACTTCTTTGTTGATTGCTACTCCGTTATATTTTAAGTTAATCAAGACTGTAAATTGACTAAACTTTACTCATTTTTTCTTCAAAATCAACCCCCTATTTTACTTATGATTAAATTTTATATGATTCTAAAATCTTCAAGTGATTTTTATAAAGAAGAAACCAATGGTAGTCTTTTCAGTAATTTATTTTGCGCTTGCATTAAGAACCTGAGTTTCAGTTACTTTTTAAATTGCATAATCAATCTCTTTCGAGTTAAATCCTAGACTAGTGAATGATGGTATAAAGCAATAGCAAATGTCTAAACATTTCAAAGGAAGGAAATCTAAGGTCATGAATGAATTAAGGTTTATCACGGATCACGACATATTTCTATTTAAGCAAGGAAGTCATTTCAAACTTTACAACAAACTCGGCTCTCACCCCATAACTCTTAACGAAACGCAAGGAACTTACTTCGCTGTTTGGGCTCCGAATGCAGAAAGGGTTTCAGTTATAGGAGACTTTAATGGTTGGAATCCTGAGTCCCATCCCTTAGGTGTGAGATGGGATGGTTCAGGTGTATGGGAAGGATTTATTCCTTATCTTGAAAAAGGAGCAATTTATAAATATCAAATCACCTCTAAACATAATAACTACAATGTAGAAAAAGCGGATCCTTACGCATTCTTCTCTGAAAGCCCTCCTAAGACAGCATCAATTATATGGGACTTAAACTATGATTGGAAAGATGATGAATGGATGGAAAATAGGTATAAATTTAATTCGCTTGATTCTCCATTTTCCATATATGAGGTTCATCTCGGCTCATGGAGACGTGTTCCAGAAGAAGGAAACAGGTTTCTTACTTACAGAGAAATAGCCCACTACCTTGCTGATTATGTGAAGTACATGGGATTTACACATGTTGAATTTTTACCAGTAATGGAGCATCCATTTTATGGTTCTTGGGGTTATCAGACATCAGGGTACTTTGCGCCTACAAGCAGGTATGGCACGCCCCAGGATTTCATGTACCTAGTTGATTACATGCATCAAAACGGGATTGGTGTAATTTTAGATTGGGTTCCTTCACATTTCCCGGACGATAAGCACGGACTGGTTTATTTTGATGGCACACACCTTTATGAACATGAAGACCCAAAGAGGGGTTTTCACCCTGAATGGAATAGCTACATATTTAATCACGGAAGAAACGAAGTAAGGGCATTTCTAATAAGTAGCGCACTCTTCTGGCTGGATAAATACCACGTTGATGGTCTTCGGGTGGATGCGGTGGCCTCTATGCTCTACCTTGACTACGCTAGGAAGCAGGGAGAGTGGATACCTAATGTGCATGGGGGAAGGGAGAACATGGAGGCTATAAGCTTCCTAAAAAGGTTTAACGAGGCGGTTTATGGAGAATTCCCCGACGTACAAACCATAGCTGAGGAGTCAACGGCATGGCCTATGGTTTCAAGACCAGTGTATGTTGGAGGACTTGGCTTCGGCATGAAGTGGAACATGGGATGGATGCATGACACCTTATCATATTTCTCAAAAGACCCAATCTTTAGAAAGTATAATCATAACCAGTTAACGTTCAGCATATGGTACGCCTTTTCAGAAAATTTTGTACTCCCTCTCTCCCACGATGAAGTTGTTTACGGAAAAGGTTCTCTAATTGGAAAGATGCCAGGAGATGAGTGGCAAAGGAATGCTAATCTGAGAGCCTTATTTGGGTATATGTATGGGCATCCAGGAAAGAAGCTTTTATTTATGGGAGGAGAGTTTGGTCAATGGCGGGAGTGGGTTCATGATGAAAGTCTAGAATGGCATACCCTTCAATACCCATTTCAGAGGGGTGTGCAACTATGGGTCAAAGACTTAAACCATCTTTATAGAACTGAACATGCTTTATATGAGTTGGATTTTAGTTTTGAGGGTTTTGAGTGGATTGATTTTCGGGACTCTGAGAATAGCATTATAAGCTTCATAAGGAAAGGTAAATATATCAACGATATCATTCTAGTAGTTTGCAACCTCACGCCTACTCCTAGATTTAACTATCAGTTAGGTGTCCCAAGAGGAGGTTTCTGGAAAGAGATTTTAAACAGCGATTCCGTTTTCTATGGAGGGAGTGGACTGGGAAATTCGGGAGGTCTTGAAGCTAATCATGTTAGTTCACACGGAAGGCCATTCTCTTTGTTTCTGACCTTGCCCCCTCTTAGTGTTTTATTCTTTAAGAGTGAAATTTAAGTGAAGAACTT
>JAHFBK010000116.1 GCA_023250035.1 Candidatus Dadabacteria bacterium | reverse complement strand
TATATCCTCAGTAAATCCGTAAGATTTCGTGGCTTGTGACTCGTGATTCGAAGCACATTCACGATACACGAACCACGATATTACAGCGCCTAATGGATGTATTTTTTCAGCAGCTTATAAATGGCATATCTTTAGGAAGTCTCTACGCCCTTATCGCCATAGGCTACACCATGGTTTATGGCGTGCTTCGACTCATAAACTTCGCCCATGGCGATGTTATGATGGTGAGCACATACTTTGCTTTCTATTTTATAACTGGGTTTTCATTGTTTAGTTTTGTTATTCCTGAGATGCCGTGGTATGTTTCATTTCCCGTCGCAATAGCCCTGACAGGCGTACTCGGTTTTTTAATAGAGTATCTTGCCTATAGACCATTGAGAACTGCACCTCGAATATCTCTTCTAATGACAGCAATAGGTGTGTCATTTCTACTTGAGAATCTTGGCCTTGTTATTTTTGGAGGCCGTCCAAAAGGATTTCCAACGCCGAGACCATTCGAAGAGATTTTCTATATTAAAGATATTTCACTTCCGAGCTTAAGTCTCTTAATACCGTTAATAACGTTAATATTTCTCGGGGCGACGTTCTACCTCGTATACCGTACAAAGTCTGGAATAGCAATGAGAGCCATTTCCCGAGATATAGAGACACCCCAGCTTATGGGAATAAATGTAAACCAGATTATATCTCTCACCTTTATCCTAGGTTCTGTACTTGCTGCGGCGGGCGGGATCATGCTGGCGATGAGGTATCCACAGATAAATCCTTATATGGGAATAATGCCGGGAATAAAGGCGTTTGTCGCGGCTGTTTTGGGCGGAATTGGAAGTGTTGTAGGTGCGGCAGTTGGGGGATTGACTCTGGGTCTTATAGAAATTTTGTTTGTTGCTTTCCTACCGAGCTATGCTGGATATAGAGACGCTATAGCGTTTGTTATTTTGATATTTATACTTCTTTTTAAACCTACCGGGATTGTTGGAGAAAAGCTTCCTGATTAAAAAAGGGAAGTTCAGCCACAAATCGCCACAAATGGGTACGAATAAAATAAGTGGTATGTCAGATACATAATATAGGATGCAAGACTTCGTCGCGAGCTCAGTCGAACGATGCAGGAGACATCTAAAACTTTCATGTATCATGAATCGTGAATCATGCATCATTTTATTTGCGTGAATTCGTATTTATTAGGAGCCAGATAATTTCTATGAAGAGAGATAAGCTGATCAGAAATTTGGCTACTTTCTTGAGTTTGCTTGTTATCTTCGGTTTTCTGAAATGGGCGAACTCATATACGTCTCCCTATATTATTCAAATTTTGAATATAACGGCGATCTACATCATACTCTCTACTAGCTACAACCTGGTAAACGGAGTCACAGGGCAGTTCTCTTTGGGCCCGAATGCATTTATGGCAGTTGGGGCCTATACTGCTTCTCTTCTCACAATGTCACCGGCTGAAAAAGAGTTAACATTCATAATTCAGCCCATTATATCCCCTCTCGGTAAGATCTCATTGCCTTTTCTTCCTTCTCTCCTAATTGCTGGCGTGGTTACTTCAATCTTTGCTTTTTTAATTGCCTTTCCTGTTTTTCGTGTAAGGGGTGACTACCTAGCCATTGTAACGCTTGGATTTGGTGAAATAATTCGGGTATTTGCAACAAATGCTGTTAGTATAACAAACGGTTCTCTCGGTCTTAAAGGCATCAATCAATACACAAACCTCTGGTGGAGTTGGGGCTGGGCAATATTTACAGTCTTTTGTTTGATTGGACTAGTAGAAAGTAGCTATGGGAGGGCGATGAAAGCTATTAGAGAGGATGAAACCGCGGCGCAGGCAATGGGGATAAACACGTTTAGGTACAAGATGTTTGCATTTATAATTAGTGCGTTTTTTCAGGGGATTGGCGGAGGACTTTTAGCACATCTACTTACAACGATTGACCCGAAGCTTTTTTCATTTTTGTTTACGTTCAATCTGCTAATAATGATTGTGGCTGGAGGATTAGGTAGTATGACTGGTTCAATAATAGGCGCTATTATTTTTGCCTGGGGTTTTGAGCTATTAAGATGGTTTGAAGAACCCCACCAGATAGGCGATATGTTTATCCCTGCTATTCCCGGGATGCGTATGGTTATATTTTCTCTTCTTCTAATAATCATTATGTTGTTTTTTAGGAGAGGTATCACAGGAAGATGGGAGTTTTCTTGGGATTGGGCGTTAAACAGGTTTGGGAGGAGAATAAAGTTTCGTGACATAAACTAGATAAGTTGAAACCGAAAGCGTGGAAATGGGTTTATGTTCTTTAGTTTGTATGAGTGAAGTTAACTTAATGCTATTGCATTATTTTTTATCTGGCTGTTCTAAGCCTCAAAAATAATTAGATAAAGGATGAGCCACATTCTAAAAATTCAAGATCTTACAGTTCGCTTTCATGCGCTCGAGGCATTATCCAGCCTAGATATGGAGGTTGAACCTGGCTCCATTAGGGGTCTCATAGGCCCAAATGGCGCAGGAAAGACAACAGTTTTTAACGTCATCTCTGGATTTATAAGGCCTTCAAAGGGAACCATATCTTTTAACGGAAAAGAGATTGCTAACCTTAAGCCATATAAAATTACGTCTCTGGGAGTGGCTAGGACGTTTCAAAATATTAAACTTTTTGGGGACCTAAGTGTAATAGAAAATGTGATGATTGGTTTTCATCTTAGTTATAACACCTTATTCTGGAAACCTCTATTAGGCCTAATTGGATTTACGAAGATTGAAAATGAAGTCTACGAACGTGCTCGTTGGCTATTGGATAGGACGGGACTTTTAAATTTCATTGATGAAAAGGCTTCTTCTCTTCCCTATGGATTACAGAGGAGGTTAGAAATTGCCCGCGCGCTTGCTACTGGTCCGAAACTACTTCTTCTTGATGAGTCTGCTGCTGGCATGAATCCAACTGAGAAAGAAGACTTAATGAAATTTATCGAAAAGCTACGAGATAAACTAGCTTTGACAATACTTCTCATCGAGCACGATATGCATGTAGTTATGGAAATATGCGATAGAATCACGGTTCTCGATTATGGGGAGAAGATAGCAGAGGGAAGCCCTAAAGAAATCAGAAATAATCAAAGAGTAATCGAGGCATATCTTGGTGAAACAAGAGTTATTGAGAGTTGATAACATAAATGTTTTCTATGGTGGTATTCATGCCTTAAAGGGAGTATCTTTTGTCGTTCCGCGTGGTAGTATCGTAACCCTTATAGGTGCTAACGGAGCTGGTAAGACAACAACACTTCGTGCAGTCTCTGGCCTCATTTCACCTAAGGACGGAGAGGTTTTCTTTGAAGGAAAAAGTATTGTTGGAAAACACACCCATGAAATATGCAAGAAGGGGATAATCATGGTACCGGAGGGAAGGAAAATATTTCCAAATCTCACGGTTAGAGAAAACCTAATAATGGGCGCTTTCGCATTAAACACATCTCGTTGGTTTGAGGAGAATTTAGAGTATGTTTTTTCACTCTTCCCGCGACTAAATGAAAGATTTAATCAGCTTGGAGGCACGCTTTCTGGTGGCGAGCAGCAGATGCTAGCTCTTGGAAGAGCACTTATGGGAAAGCCGAGGCTTCTCATGTTGGATGAGCCCTCTCTTGGACTTGCTCCTAAAATAACTTTTATGCTGTTTGAAAAAATTCTCGAAATCCATAAAAGAAACACAACTATACTAATTATCGAACAAAATGCAAAAGCCGCACTCAAGATGGCAGATTACGGATATGTATTGGAGACAGGAGAAATAATTCTTCAGGGAAGTGGTCAGGAACTTTTTCTAGATGAAAGGGTAAAAAAGGCTTATCTGGGTGGGTAGCGGCTTTAGCTCTATTCTATCTTAAGTGGGGCTGTTTGCCTGTTTTAATCTTTTTAACTTTAATAAATCATCAATTTGGTGAATTAAGGTAAGACCAAGACCTAAAGTAGTAAGACTTAGTACCCATGCGTACCCTCCGAGTATCGCTGCGATTAGAAAAACCAGTGAGAAGAATTCCCTTTTCATCATTGGGCGAAGTTTGATTATAAGTTTGTGAACAATGGTTCTCTTCTCAATTGGAAGAAGCATATCAACGGTTTTAGAATAGGCTACCATACTACCTGAGTTGGCATATTTAATTAGAAAATAAAACGACCATACAACAAAGAATATGAATATTACGAGATTTACACTTCCTAAGGTTATAGCAAGATTACTTTTTGTTATTTTATAAAATCCTGCTGGAACACCAACAACAAAAGAAAGAAACGATAGCTGATCGAAAATCGTATCAATCCACTGCCCACGCCTACTTTCCATAAGTTTAATCCTTGCTACTTCTCCGTCACAACGGTCAAAAATCGTCGAAAGTTCTAGAAACACACCACCCCATACTGGGTACCCTAAGACATAAAAAAAACCTGATAGTACCCCGATAATGCCAATCACAACACTAATCATATTTGGAGTTAGGGAGGTATTAATTAATAACCTGCTAACAGGTATTGACAATTTGCTGTTTATATTCTTTGAAATCCATCCGCTTGACGATTTACTTACGTGGGAAAAAAGAAGATTCTCAGCCTTCTTCCCAGATTCCTTATCTGAGGATAAACGCATCCAGTAGCCATCTTGGAAGTTTATTGCTTTAACGCTACCTCTTCCAACAAGCTCCTCAAGCCAACTTTTTAAATACATAGAGTTTGAGATTGCTTTTTCAAGAAGGCTTAGATGGGCAACAAATGCTCCTACAGCTTTTCCACCAGAAGAAAATATATCGTCTATGCTATCGCCTTTTGTTTTTATCCATGCGTCCTTTTGATTGTCAACAAGGACTGATACTTCATCTTGAGAAACCTTAGAGCCCGTCAAATTTGAAAGCCCACTTGGACTAATAATGAGATTTGATTGAAGAATAAGGGAGGGACTTGGCTCAGGTTTGATTGGGGAGCCAAGGGTATGCCATGTGATCTCGCCTTTTATACCTTTTTCTCCATTTAGTATCTCTTTAACTGGCGCGTCGTCTTTTTCTACAATTATAGAAAATCTCTTTATTCCTGCCCTTTCAGCTGTGATGACTAGGCGCTTAATCTGTGGTATTCCACCAATAATGGTCTCGCCGAGTGAATTTAGTCTTTCACCATCTATGCCAGTACCGGCAGCTATTACTATTGCATGGTCCATATTATTTTAAGTGGTTGTTTCTACAACTCGGAGAATTCTTTCTTTCTGAGACTTTTTAATAAACTTGCCTGAATTGAACCTTGCTCTAAAAAGGTCGCTAGGATAATCAACATCCATCCAAAAGAGGTCCTCAATGTCAAGGGATTTTATTCTGTACCCTTTTCTAACGAGCCTCTGTATCGCAGAGGCATACCATTTTTTCTCTGCTCCAGCGGCCCTCATCTCTTCTTCGATTGCCCTTTTTATTAAGTCAACACCAATGTCCCTAAATACCCTTATTCCAACAGATTCGGCTGATGGATAACTCATCAGTGTTTTGCCGACTTCGATAATCCTGCCTCCTTGGATTACTACCTTCATATCCTCATCTTCGTATCCTTGTTTTCTTTTTACTGGAAGACATATCTTTTCATCCCTTACTCCAAGGACCTTCTCGAGGACGTCAATCTCAAATACATCATCTCCATTTATGATAACAATGTCTTTGTTCATCTCGCATTTCGCTATCCAGAGTGAAATAAGGCTGTTTGTTGTTTGATAGAATGGATTATAAAGGGTTGTTATTCGCATGCCTAATCCATCGTAGTCTCTTAGGAAGTTTTCTACCTTCTCAAACCCAAAGCCAACGACGATTACAACTTCATCAATTCCACAGTCCCTTATATGGTTCATTTGGTGCTCAAGTATACTTTCTCCTCCGATATCAAGTAAGCACTTAGGGATATATTTTGTATAAGGGTAAAGTCTGCTACCTCTTCCTGCTGCGAGTATTATTGCTTTCATCCTTCAACACTCCATTTTTGAGCGGTTCCATCCCTGCTCTAGTATGACAAATTAGGTAACATTTATAACTGTATTATACGATTATGTCAATAATGAAACATCTTACCTATGAATAAAAAGCTATGATAAGATATAAACTAATTTTACAACCAAAATTATGATCCAAAGCCTCCCTATTATACTATTCCTATTTAGTTGCGGTTGAAGATCAACTTGAAAACATCTGAAAATTCGGTCAAACTACTAAAAATCAACACTGATAAATTCCTCGTCCAGATGAGTCACAATTTTATATACTATCTACTTGAACAAGGCGGCGTAGCCAAGAGGTAAGGCAGCGGTCTGCAAAACCGCAATACCCCGGTTCGAATCCGGGCGCCGCCTCAAATCGAGATTATCAAGATTCATAAAAAATCATTTGATAATTAAATATTACAATTTTACTACACAGGTCTTTATTCGGTTTGCAGAATTAAACTTATGTTCCTTATAATTCGTAATTTGCTACCAATATGTCCGAACCATGTTAAGGGGTTTTTAGTGCCTAGGGTCAATTAGTAATCGTGTAGAGTAATTTGAAATTCTTTGTAATTTTGGTAACAATAAAACATTTGTCTATCGCCCGGGTGGCGGAATTGGTAGACGCATTGGACTTAAAATCCAATGGGCCGTAAGGTCCGTGCCGGTTCGAGTCCGGCCCCGGGCACCAATGATTTCAGGGACTTAGAACACATTCCGTATTCTATCCTTATTGTTCTATTTTCTCTTGGCTACGGTCTTGGGTGAAATTCGCA
>JAHFBK010000115.1 GCA_023250035.1 Candidatus Dadabacteria bacterium | reverse complement strand
CCACGTTGCTACCAGATGGAACCACCCTGCTATTGTGCCGCGTGGAGGATCGGCGCGGGCATTCCCACTTTTGTGCTGCCCGCTCCGCCAACGGTGTGGATGACTGGCAGATCGACCCCCATCCCACCCTATTGGCCGATCCCGAGCACTTCCCGGAAGAAGTGTGGGGCATTGAAGACCCACGCATCACCTACCTCACTGAATTAAGCAAGTATGCCATCGTCTATACCGCTTACTCGCGTGTCGGCCCCGGCGTAGCCCTAGCGCTCACGAGAGATTTCCACGACTTCGAGCGCTATGGGATGATCATGCCGCCGGAAGATAAAGATGCGGCCCTGTTTCCTCGTCGCATCGGCGGCCAGTGGGCTTTGATCCATCGTCCGGTCAGCGCTCCCGGCGCGCACATGTGGATGTCCTATTCGCCCGACCTCAGGCACTGGGGCAGCCACAAGCTGATGCTGGAAGCCCGGCTTGGCGGGTGGTGGGATGCGAATAAAATCGGCCTCTCGCCCCCGCCCATCGAAACCCCGCAGGGTTGGCTGGTGATTTACCACGGCGTGCGGCAGACAGCGGCCCACTCCCTTTACCGACTAGGACTAGCCCTGTTTGATTTGCACGCACCGGAGCGGTGCCTGAAACGCAGCAACGAGTGGATCTTTGGCCCGGAAGAACCCTACGAGAGGCGCGGCGATGTGGACAACGTCGTCTTTCCCTGCGGCACCACCGTTGCCCCTGATGGTGACACCCTCCACCTGTATTATGGCGCGGCGGATTCGAGCATTGCCCTGGCCACCGGCAGTGTTCGCGCCATCCTTGAGTGGCTGGAACAACAACTATGAGATGTATCGCGAGTATGGCAGCCGTAAAATCACGGGTGCGGGCTAACACGGGCTTGCACCCGACGCGCTCCGCGCGCGGGTGAAGCCTGTCGTTATATGAAGGAAGCTTGGATTGGAATAGAGTGAGAGATGGTGGCTTTGTATTGCGCATTGCATTGTGAACGCTTTCATACTCACTATTTTATCAGCTAAGAAAGCACAAATGTATCGTGTTCAAATCCTTTTTCCACACATTTTATCTCTAGGCCTTTTGATTTAATCTTGTCTTTTATACGGTTTACATTATCTTCGGATTCCAGTTCTTCTTTGGTAAACCCATCATATACATTGGCCCTTTTATACCGTTTTAACAAAGTATTTAGTTATAGACAGATGTAGGGCTCGTTCACCGAACGAGCTTTTAGGGTTACGGTTCCCTAAAATCCTCCCTCTTGGTCGCTACCTCAGATCCCGATGAGGGCATCAGCCCCTACTTTGGGAGGATGGAATGTAGGCTAACACTTTTGATTTTTAGATGCTCCATGGCTCTGCCACGGGGAGTTTTATTTCAAACCTACTAGTGGGCATAGAATCAATACCCCTGCAAGGACGATAACATAGCCCACAACATCAAGTAGAAAACCGTATTTAATCATCTTTGTTATTGGAATAAGTCCTGAGCCATAGACGATTGCATTTGGGGCTGTGGAAACAGGGAGCATAAAACCGAAACTTGCTCCAATCCCAACAGCAAGTGCAGGGATAACAGGGCTTATTCCTGCAGATGTAGCAATCGCAATTATGAGGGGAAGGAGCAAATTCGCTGTTGCTGTGTTTGATGTGATCTCTGATAGTGTAACAGCGAGAAAAAGACCCAATGCAGCTATAGAGGTAACTGACATTGCACCTGTAATCTCTACAAGCGACTTACCTATCACTTCAGCAAGCCCAGTTCTAAACATCATCGCCCCTAGTGAAAGTCCGCCGCCGAAAATAATAAGCGTTCCCCAGTCTATTCCCATTGCCTCCTTTATGGTTATTGTGAACTCTCTTTTTTCCCAATTAGTGGGAAGTATAAAAAGCAAGAATGCTGATATGACTGGCACGACGTATTCTGGAAGGACCTTATCATATATTTTATAAGCATCTGAATCTGTTCCTACAATGATTCCCAAAAAACCGGGTGATAACCATAGAACCACTGCGATTATAAAGGCTATAAGAACGTTTATTTCTCCCTGCCTCCATTGACCATGCATTTGTTTTTGTTCGTTTATCAAGGAGGATAATCCTTTTAAATCCTTAACTGCTATAGGGGTTGTGAGAGATATCCTGAGCCAGAGAAATATAAACATAACTAGTGCGATAGGAACGCCTACTGCCATCCATTTTAGAAAATCTATTTCTATACCTGCGAGCTCCTTAAGCATTCCCAATGTGATTAGGTTTGGAGGGGTTCCCACTGGTGTACTTATGCCTCCTATCGAAGCCGAATAGGCGATAATTAGCAAAAGCCCCGTCGAATATTCCTGAGCTCCGAGGCCCTTACTCTCTATATTCGTAATTGATTTCAAGACGCTTAGGATTCCAAGTCCAATTGGTAACATCATTGCTGTAGTAGCTGAGTTGCTTATCCACATTGAGACGAGGAATGCGACAAGCCCGATTCCAAGCGACAGTGTTGTACTGGTACTAGAGAATCTCTTAATTGATAGAATATCAAAAGCAAAACGGCGATCGAGACCTTGGCTAGTCATTGCCTTTGCAAGTATAAAGCTTCCAAGGAGGAGAATTATAATTGGGTCAGAAAATGGCGAATAAATAGCCTTAGCACTATCTACTTGAAAAATTACTGCAAGTGTTGGTCCCAAAAGTGCGGCGATAGGAAGTGGAATGCACTCAGTTATCCAACATGTAACTGTAAAGGCTACTATGCTCAAAAGCCTGTGCGCTTGTGGTGTAAGAGAGGGTAAGGGAATAAAGTAAAGAATCAAAAAAATTAGAGGAGCAAGAAAAAGCCCAGCCGTTCTTCTTACCCTTTCAAATCTATCGTCGGCTAAAGAGGTCATGGTGAATTTTGAGGAACAAATGATAATTTAGCTAGGTTTAAGCGAAAGAGATTATCCTACATTAGACCAAGATGCTAGTTTTATTTCCTTAAGAAATTAACTATCGAAAAACAAAATCGGAGGAGAATTAAAATGGTAAGTATAAAACGGGTAGGGGAAGTTTAGATAGATATATCAACAAGAATCATGCTTGGCGTCTAGCAACTCTTCCTCTTCTTCGTGGAAATGATTTGATGGATCTTTCTGTACTGCCTAACGCAGCAAGAGCCGTTTTCCACTTTCTATGGGAATCAACGCTTCTAATCCGGCTTTCACAAGAGAGACGTTTTCACAGTTATACAGAAAGCTTTAATACCCTTTTTAGCAGATGGTTATCAATGTTTATGGTTTTTCTCATGTCAGTTTGGGGTCAGGGCTTGAATTGTGAATGACACATACACTACCTAACTCTGCTCTTCAGCCGACCGCTTATCGTGGGGGCGTTCAGAGGCTCCTTGCTCGCAGTGTCACTTGTTGTCGGTGTATACTTCCCAACACCGGCGGCTGAATTCCTAGCCGTTGGGTGCTCGCAGTGCCCAGAAAAAAACCGAACCCGGGAAAACAGAATATGGAAGTTGGAAAAATTCTACTGATCAGATAATCTTGAAGGCATAGGTGCAAGCATGGCGACAGTCATAGAACATTGCTACATTACAGCAGATGAGAAAATTCTTGGTGGTGAGCCGATAATCAAGAACACCCGTATCCCCGTTCGAGCAATCGTCGAACTTTGGCGGCAAGGGATTTCGCCCGAAGAGATTCCCAATCATTTGCCTCATCTAACACTGGCTCAGGTGTTTGATGCGCTCAGTTACTACAGTGATCACCAAGAAGAGATCAATGCCTACATTGAGCAGAACCGCATTCCTGATGAACTAATTGATCCATTAGTGAAAGATCTATGAGTCGTCTCTTCATCGAACTCTATTTGGATGAAGATGTGGATGTGCTGGTAGCGGGTCTGATTCGGGCTCGCGGTTTTCAGGCGATAACTACGCAAGAAGCGGGGCGCACAGGTAAGGATGATGAAGAACAACTAGCCTATGCTGTCAGTCGACATAAAACATTTCTCACTCATAATCAGTGCATTTTGAGGCGCTAGCACAAGAGTATTTCGCGGCAGGGAAAACATATTACGGGATAATCATCGCTGTTCGCCGTCCTGTTTATGAACTGGTTCAACGGTTGTTGGTTATTCTAAATCGGGTCACGGCGGATGAAATAGAAAGTCAGATTCGCTATATCTGATTTTGAGAATCGCGCCTACCCGTTATTGAATCCGACCGCTTAGAGTGGCGGCTGAGCTTAACCGTTATGCTTATACCTTTCCATTTAACTCATCTTTGATAAAGTTACAACTATTTTCAGATTCTGGTTCTTCTTGGTTATGATTGCTTATTTTATATTCTAAATAATTGGTCCTTACTAGTACCATAACAGTAATTATCTAATCTTTTGTTTGCGCTACGATATTTTATAAAGTATATCCAGTCTCTTGGCTACTTCTTTTAATCGCCTATCGGTAGTCCATAACGGAATATTTGTCATTATTGCTGATGCCAGCAAATGCACATCTACTATTCCAATTCCTAAGCCCATTAGCTGCTTTTCTTCAATAAAATAAAGTATCTCATCGTCGCTGACAGTATTCACGGTAGGAAGTGCGCAAAGTAATAAGATGATTTCACTTCTCTGTCTAAGATTCCCACATGCCAATTCACCTATAATGAAGGGGTGGCAGGCAACGTGTCCTGTGACGAGTAGTTCTTTGAGGCGGTCGTTACCCTTTCGGAAATGCTCGATCCAGATAGAAGTATCGACAAGAATCATGCTTGGCGTCTAGCAACTCTTCCTCTTCTTCGTGGCATAGATCGGATTAGTTTTTCAGTACCGCCTAGTTTAGCGAGCCTTTTTCCGCTTTCTATGCAGATTAATGCTTCTAATCCGGCTTTCACGAGAGACGTTTTCTCGGTTATACCGGAAAGCTCTGAAGCCCTCTTTAGCAGATCGTCATCAATGTTTAAGGTCGTTCTCATATGCATTAGTATGCATAGTTAATGCATATAAGTCAAGCCGATGAGAAGGTAGGTTGAATTAGACTTGATATTAAACGTCGCGAGGGTTTATTCGTAGGACTTCTCGAATTCATTCTTCATCTACTCAGAGAGTAGTCAAAGCATATCAATAGGACTCCGCACCGCCCGTCTTCCTCTTTCCAGCCCCACTCACGACTGGCGCACGGGTATTTACGTCCAAGAGCGATGAGGTCAAGAAGTTTCTTTTTTGGGCGGTCTTCCATTACCTTCCCTTGACTCGAAATTAGGTATTTAGTATTCTGTATACAATATTGGGTAAAACAACAGTTTGCAGTATTACACACCCTTTAGGGATATTATATTGCAGTTTTGCATACTATTTAATAGTTAGGCTATGACCAACAATGTAAGATAACGAGCCATGAAAAAAGAGGAGGGTCAGACGAATAACACCGAAGAAAGGAGGTGATTCCAAATGAGACGTCTGTTCCTGGTTGGTGCAATCACGAGTCTTCTCGTGACTATGGTTTGGATTTCCTGGGCAGCGACGAACTTTAACTCGTCTCGCAGCAACATATATAGGCTTGTATACCCGGCGGACGTGGTGACTTCAGCACAAGCGGCTGCAATCCTGGCTGATCTAGACAAGATCGGTCCCTTGGATGAGGCGAAGCTAAAACAGCTTCTTCAACAGCAGATATTGCCAAAGCACGGTGTTCAAGCTAGTCGCTTCCTAAAGATTGAAATGCGAGCCGAACGTCAGATAGGTTGCGAGGAGTGTGTCGAGACGTGCACAGGGACTTGCGTGAAGAGCCCCAGGGGTGATTGCTTTTGCTATGAACGCTTACCCACGGATCCGGCTAGGCTCGGACCACTAAGGAAGTCCGGGTCGATCATAATCCTTCTAATGACTAATCCGGCGGATGAAACCAAGGCGCTCGAAAGCGCCATGCCCGCCATTCAAAACACGAGATAAGCCTTACGCGCCCGATATGGGTGATGAAGGGGTGCTAGCTGACAAGCCAAGCAAGGGAGGAAAGAATAATAGGAAGCAAATGCTGAAACCACTCGCTGTGAGGTGGCTATTGAACTCGTAGGGTGACAGCTCCTGCTAGCGCTGGTTGTCAAGAGGAGGGCCTAACACGCACTTGCAACCGACCTTGCTTTGCGCGCGTCTGAATCGCAGGCCGTTATAAAAATTGATTTAATCTAGAAACATCCCTCTAACCAAAAACCTCCATAAAACCTTCATGGTATACTATCGGCTAATAAACAAAGTGCGTAGTTCTGATGTCGATAAAAAAATTCCACATGTTTTTTGTTAAGTAATGTGTTGAAGGGAAAATGTAAGGTAGGGGATAGATTGGGGTTTCGATTCCCCCATCCTAGCCTTCCCCCACAAGTGGGGAAGGGGAAAACTGGAATTTAAACCATTATGGAGGTCGGAAGATCTCCGCTAAATTTGTGATTGGCAGCAGGGGACTGCTTCACTCCCTTCGCAATGACAGCTAGTGCGGGACGAGAGAGTCTCGTTCATCGGGGTAAACGGGGAAGGAGAAAAATACAATTTAACCATTTATTCTATATATAACTAAATTCTTTCTTAAGTTGGTATAATAAATATCGTGCGTAGTGCTTACATTCACGTTTTAATCTAGTTTCGTAAAGAAGCAGGACTGAATTCTTGAATAAAAAGAAAACCCTTACGTTTTTAGTTCTACAATATAAATACTCAATCCTTGCCGGAATAGTTGCTCTTTCTGTCGTCGATCTTTCTCAGCTTTCTATTCCACTAATTATAGAGAGGGCTGTTGATGCCCTGACCCTTAAGGGTGCAGGCCTTCAGG
>JAHFBK010000025.1 GCA_023250035.1 Candidatus Dadabacteria bacterium | reverse complement strand
CCCGATTGAAGCACTCAGGTACGAGTAATCACTAATATTCGGCTCTTACAAAACCGAGTTCACCCATTCCACCACCTACTCCAATATCGGCTATAAGGTCCCCTGAAATATCACCAATACTAAGCACGATTCTTCCAAAATCTTGATCAGTAGGAAAATCTTGGTTCATTCCATTTATTGGGGGAAGATCGGAATCTGTTGCAGGAACTGAAGCTGGAAATTCCTCATCTCTTCCAAAAAAAACATAAACTGACCCACCTTCGATAGTTCCAGGTGCGCCTATTACAAAATCCGGATTATTAAAAATAAGAAGCAATACAAAGAAAGAGGGCTTCTTCTCTTCACTAACCTCCGGATTTAAATCACCGAGCACGCTTACAGAGGCACCGAACATATCCCCAGCGGTTTCACCAGTAAATTCTGTTTCAGGGTTAGGGATGCCCCCAGTGGGTGGTAGAGCCATAGCGATATCTGTCCCGGAATATAAGCAAACAGACCCCGTATTCATGTTAGTATTGGGTGCCCCTACAAGAAGGTCTGGTAAACCATCTCCATCTAAATCGGCACCACCTGAAATAGTTGAAGCAAATCCATCTGCAGTAATTCCATCTATTATAACCATTGGTGTATCGGGACTAATATCTCTACTTCCAAAAATTACAAAGACCTGCCCTGCTTCAGGCGCACCAACCACAAACTCGGACAAAGAATCATTGTTAATATCACCCAGTTGAGCAAGAGTAAGACCAAACATGCCTCCTGGGACCTGGCCGTCGAATATAGCTTCAGCCTCGCTAGCTGATGTGAGTTCTTTAATCTTGTTAGCTCGGAACAAATAGGCTTCGCCTGTTTCAGAGTTAGCGCCAGGTGCACCTATAAGCACCCATATAGTACTCCCCCCTTCAACACCAACTAAGGTTTCAATAGCTGTTCCAAACATGTCACCCGGGTTTTCTCCTGTAATAAGACGACCGGTTACATCACCCTTAGTACAATCTATAGTACAATCTATAACAGATGGTAGGTTAGGATTACCAAATATAATAAAAACTTCACCTGTCCCTCCATCGGAACCAGTCGCCCCTATAGCTATTTCATCTGAAACGCCGCCTCCAAAACTATCAATCCCTGCAACTGTAGCAGCGAACGAATCAGCAGGATCTCCAATTATAGTTACATCAGCACCCTCAGGAGAAGAAGCATCAAAAATTCCAGCCATAAGCTCAGTACTTCCAAAGAATATGTAAGCCATACCCAAACATGGATCCCCAACAATTATATCGGTGATAAAATCGCCATTAAAATCACCACTACCAATGGACTCCGCGAAGCAGCTACCATCGGTGTTATTCTCAAATTCAAGAGATACTAAAGGCGTTGTAACGTTAGGAGGTACATTTGAAGGGCCTGAGTTATTACCAACCTCATCGCGAACATCTAAGGCAAAGAAAAAGTCTTCAGTCCCTGTGATATCAAGCCTTGGAAGAAGAAAAAACTGTGGCTCTCCAGAACGCAAGGGTCTCGGCAGATTCTCTATATGAGTAGCGTTTGCGAAATCCTCTGCAACAACATTTTCATCTACTGTAAACCGAAGGTCATAAATTATCGCAGTCCCCTTATTTCCATCATCACCAGTTGCTGTCCAAGTCAGTTGTCTAGTTGCGGTATCGAAGGCTAAATCTTGAATAGGAGCGGGAGGAGCTTTATCTCCAACACTACAAGAGATAACAAAAACTAAAACAACTAATAATGAAACCCTCTGAAGGGGATCTAATTTTATTGCGTGATTCATGAAAATCACTCCGGTCGTATTTTTAAAGTTTATGAATTCTACCGAACTAATAAGGATATTCCAATAGTAAGAATTAAAAAGGGAATTAAGCTTTCGAATTCCTGAAACAGTTGTGTAATTATTGGCATGTTAAAGTGTTTTAAAATTCGAGTGGTGTGATTTAAATTGTTAACAAATGATGACTTTTAACAGATTATGATAAAATAGGCTATTTTAAAGCGTTTCAAATTTAAATATGTCATCAACTGTCTCAGCTTTTCTTGAAACCTTTACTGATTCGTTTTCTATAAGAAGAACACAAGGACGGGGGAATATAAATGAACTCGACTGCGAAAAGTTATACGCTCCAACATTTTTTATAATGAGCTTATCCCCCGCTTTAAGTTCTGGAAGTTTTGTTTTCGCTATTATGTCTGTTTGGAGGCAGAGCGGACCATAAACTATCGTCTCCTTCAAACCGCTTTTTGAATCGACCAAGTACTCTATTTCTTGTAACTCCCACAGGGATGTGGGCAGTAAATTTGTACCGGCATCAATTACCATTCGTCTTTTTCCATCAGCCATTTCCTTAACATCGACAATGGTTGTAATAAGATGCATGGCATTTTTCACAATTGCCCTTCCTGGCTCTAAAATAAGAATAGGCAACTCTGACTTAAATCCGTTAAGAATGGAGTAAACAACGGCATCAACGTACGAATTCAATAAATCAATAGTTGGAAATCCGCCTCCCATATCTATGTACCTTATATTCACTGCAAATTTCTCTCTGATTTCATTTGCAAACCAAACAACATTTTCCGCGGCTGTTCTATATAAGTTAGGGCTCTTAGGCCAGATGAGGTTTATTCGTCTTGCAGGAATGGTGTTTTCTTCATGATCTGGCTCAATAATGTAACTTGTAAGGTGAATGTGAAGCCCTATGATTCTAAGGAGCTTATTCTCGACACATCTTCTTACAATTTGAATTGCCTCACCAGAATCTAGATTAAAACCAAACCTATCGGGCAATTGATGGACTCCAACATTAATGTTAATTCTAATTCCAATCTCGAGTGTTCTTTCAAGCTCAGAAGCAATTTCTTCAAGAATTTTAAGCTCATCAAGGTGGTCTACATTTATTAACGCCCCTTCTTTAGATGCCTTCTTGAGTTCCTCCTTCTTTTTATACGGACCATTAAATACAACTGTATTCCCAGGCACGCCCAGCAACCTTGCTAAATCATATTCAAAACCCGATGCTACTTCAGCCCAAGCCCCCTCTTTATGTATAATATCAAGAATCCCTGAGAGATAGTTGGTCTTGTATGAATAAGCAACTACTACCCGTGGATACTTTTTAGAAAATTCTTCTCGAAACACTCTAAGATTAGTTTTAAGCGTCGTCGCGGAAACAACAAAGATAGGTGAACCGTACTCGTGAACTATCTTATCAGTAGAAATGCCATCAATATTGTTCATCAGCCAATACTATTGCCACTGAGATCACCGAGGACACAGAGAAAATTGTTTAGTGTTAAAATTTTTCTATGAACTCTGTGTACTCTGTGGCTTATAGCCAAGCTCATCTCTCATCAGCCAAGTGTATATCTTTCATCTTCTGGAGAATTCTTTTTGCCCGCTCCGTTTTCTTTTCTTTAAAGAACTGGATGACGCCCTTACGATAAATTCCAAATTTTGCTTCTTTGATTGCTAGTGGGAGTACCTTTCGAAAATGCCTAAAAGCCCAGAGGTCAGGGCGAGAGATATTTAGCCGAATGTAGTCGGTTGCTCCGACATCGCCTAACCCATCTCCAGGGTAGACAGCTACCTTGTGTTTAAAAAGAGCCACAGTTAACTCCTGAGCTGTTACCCCTGTACCCGAAACGTCTATAACCATAGAAAAGCCATACTTAGGTTCAACAGGTATAGATATACCGTTCGTCCGACTAACAGTTTCTTTTATATGCTTGTAATTGCGTCTTATTACTTCCTCTGATTTTTTAACATAGTCCTCGTCTTTTAGCGCTGCTAAGGCTCCATACTGAGCAATGAGATTCGTGTTAAGCCTTGTCAAAGAGACCTTTGTTATTAAACAAGCCCTCATAAGCTCGGTATGGCCCGCGAGAAAACCAATTCTAACTCCAGCCATACCATAACCATGAGAAACACTAAAGGTAGAAATCACGTTATCAACATTTGCTTCCCTCCAAAGAGAACTCATAGGATAATGAATAGAATTTGGATCAATCCTCTGTGTATTGTGTGTAATATCATCAATGATGATAATATCATGTCTTCTTGCAATCTCGATAATGGCTATTAACTCATCTTTTAATTGAACAGTGCCGAAAGGATTTAGAGGGTCACAGACAATTATCACCTTTGTTCTCGGCGTAATATGCTCTTTTACCTCATCCGGATTTAGGCTGTATCTGTTTCTGGAATTAAGAGGGATCCTCACTGGCACTCCTCTTGCCATCAAGATTGCAGATTCAAAGTGGAAATACCCAGGGTCTGTTATAATCACCTCATCTCCGGGATTTATGAATGTCAGAAGCGCGTAAGAAATCCCCGCCTGTCCACCCTCAGTTCCAATTACCTCAAATTCTTTACCCCTTTCACGCTTTAGTTTAATCTCGGCGCAGGCATCCCTAAGGGGGTTTATAAGATCTGGAGAGTAAGGATTGATATTCGATGCCTTCGTCTGCTCCCGCATTGCTTTTATAGCACTCTGAGGCGGACCCGCATAACATGTCATCCAACCAAAGTCGGCCCATTTTTTAGGGTCTAAATCAATCCTTCCCTCTTTATAAATCTCCTCAGTATCCAACCCCAAGATATTTATGGCATCACGGTATGTCATATAGTTCCACATTCCATGATGGCTCTCCATTACTGATTTAACCCTGTTTGATAAAACACCTTTTATAAACAGTGCTTCTTCACTGTCATCTTCCCAACTGAGAACAAACCTTCCCTTTTTCAATTTAGTGTCTCCCTTATCAGAATTCTATTTCGTAGAGACGTATAATTATACGTCTCTACCTCTCATCAAAACCACAGCATAAATACCATAAGGGTCCATAGTTACTTGTGGCTCAATAAATCCCGCTTTCTCAGCCCACCCTATTACAAGTTCCACAGGACGAAGATGCCATACACAACGTTCGCCATCACGGTTTTTAAGAACCCTTGCGATTAATTCTATTTGTGGATTATAAGTCTGAACATTAAAAAGAATAGCTTCAGGGTTAAGTATATCTTTAAGCTCAAAAAAATGCCTGCGTAATAACTCATCATCATGGATTATTCCATAAAGACCAACCTCTATTACAAGGTTTGGCTTCTGTTTAATCCTTTTCAAACTCTCAATGTCAAGAGCATTACCCCGCTCGTAGCTAACTTTATTTAGTAAATTCAACCTTTCAGCCATAGTTCTGCTTTCTTTTAGCACAGTCTCATCAATATCACGAAGCAATACTTCCACATTACTGTTTATTTCTCTGAGGGCATCGTAAATGTAGTCAGCTTTACCCGAAGCCAAATCAACGATAAAGGTGGGATTTCCATTTCTTTCCTGAAGGTAATTCTTAATTACATTCTTCTGGATTTCTTTGATTGCCCTAAACGCTTTACATGTAACCTGATTAAGTAAAGCTTTGTCTATAACCTTTCCAATATAAAATCTTCCACGAGGTACATTCTGATGGATGTAATTCATTATCATTCCTGAGTCGAACCCATGTGTGAAGCCTATTCTCATTCCTTCCGATAGCATACCGACGGTTCTGAGGGAAAGCGAATAGAATTTATAATAGATATTTTTTGGATAGTATGCAGGAGGTGGTTTTAGCAACTCCTCAAAACTAGGCATTCTACTAAGATGCATACCATTTTATCTCCTCATCTTCTCTATCTGCGTAAAACTTGTCAGCTACCATCTTTATTTCTTCAGAGCGCTTTTTCTTCTCAAGTGTATTTGCATTCACTTCAAAATATTTTTCTAAAAGCTTTAGATGTTCCTTGACATCCCTTTGAACCTCCTCAATTATTGCCCTGCTCTTTGGATCCGCCACACCATGATATAAATCAAGCAACGATGAGAAATGTGTAAGAGAGCCCCAGGCATAGGCGAACTCATCAAAAGGGTTATCGTACGCGTCAAGAAAATCATAGATCTTCTGTCCAATCAGTGGGGGTTTATAGGTCTCAGCTTTTTCCCCAAGTTCGTTAGCTCTATCTGCAAAGAGTTTAGCATGTTTCGCATTATCGGCGATTATTCGTGCAATAATGACTTTAGTTTCAATGTTTCTAATCGATTTCAACTTACCTCCAAATAAATCCACCCAAGCAAGCATTCCATAAGTATGCCTACTGAATGCCCTTGCGAGTCGCTTGGGATTAGAAAGCACCTCTTTTAATCTTTCAGGATTACGTATGCTCATTTTAATACATCTTCTTTAGAATATTTATCAACTTCATGTCACCTTTTGCTGGGACTTGCCAGTTGACGTGAACCACTTTTACACCTTGGGCTTCAAGGGCTTCTTTAAAACTTTCAAGTCCAATATTTATCGCCTGAATTTCTTGATGGAGTATATCGGGAGATTCCTTCTTAATTTGAGAACCGCCAGCTGAAACCAATTCCTCCATCGTAGTGAGTGCCTCATTAGCTGTTTCATCCGATTCAGATTCTACTACCATTACCAAATCACTTCCACTAGTGTCATTTATCCCTGGTGTCATAAGCCCAGCATCTTCGAGAGCAAACTTAGCCTTTTCTGTTGCCGTCACGGCAACAGCGTTTTTCACTCCTTCCATCTCACGAATGCTTTTCGATATACGCATCAAACGAAGCGCATCCTGAAAATAATTTTTCTTAATCTTGAATTTTATCGTCAAATTGCTTGTCTCCTCTAAAATGATGCGTGATGCAAGATTCATGATACACGATTCAACCTGCATCTTGTATCATGCATCCTATTATTTTCATTCTTGTTCATTTATGTCAGTTCGTGGCTGAATTACATATTCTATCGGGCATGACTTTGAAACTGTATTACTTACAAAGCAGTATCTTTTCGCTAGTGGGATAATCTCCCCCAAAGTATCAGGTGAAAGAGAACTTTCAACCTTAACAATAAGGCTCGAGAAGATAAAATTTTTGAGGTCTTTCTTCCCCTTCACATTTACAATCATGTCCTTAACTTCGATTCTTTTCTTCCTAGCAATAAAAACAAGCGCAAGGCAAAAGCAAGAAGCTAAAGAGCAGAGGAAAAGCTCTGTTGGCATCATACCGGTATCCTCGCCATGAAACTCTGGGGCTTCATCAATCGGAACTCGAAACTGCCTTGCCTTAACTTCGACCTGATAATTCTTTTTCCAGACAGCCTGCACTTCCATGATTTCACCTCCACCTCTTTTATGCGGTCCAGTCATTGACCGTCAGTCCGTCAATCTGTTGGAAGTCACTGTCTCGG
Organism: Candidatus Dadabacteria bacterium; assembly: GCA_023250035.1. Taxonomy (GTDB): domain Bacteria; phylum Desulfobacterota_D; class UBA1144; order Nemesobacterales; family CSP1-2; genus CSP1-2. The sequence goes on along the minus strand of JAHFBK010000025.1, from coordinate 14,400 downwards.
CTTATTAGCACCGCGCCTAATGCTAGGGCAGTTGCGGCTATCCAAAGGTCATTCTCATCTAATGTCAATCCCTTCTGTTGGCGCATCAGCTTGATTCTTGCGTAATGGTCGCCTGCTGCTCCTGGTACCGACTCACAGGGGAGGGCAGTAAAAAGTTTAGCAGCTTTGACTTCCAAATCTTGTCGCCGTTTACTCTGAGGCAGACGCTCAATACCATACCGAATTTCACCCCGCACCACTGAACAGATGACTACTCGATCAGTCGGGGAAAGACTTGCTAAATGGGAATCCATCTTTGGGTGCTCCCGGATAAGGTCGCTGAAGGCAGTAGTATCTAGGAGGAAAGTCATCCGCTACACTCTTTCATCAAATACGCTTCCTTGATACACCGGGAGCCTGCCCTCTTCAATCATTCGCTCTAATTCGTCCACATCTTCCCAGATAATATGAGGTGGCTCATGCATTACATGTCGGATCGCCGCTGGAGAACCCGGTTGGGGGGGTTGTACCTCCATGGGCTCAACCCGGACGCTGACCGGCTGTCCTTCAGGGTAAGGGAGCGGTTCTTCCAGCTCTATAGTTTTTCCTTTAGCTACGCCTTTGTAAGTCATTGTGTTCAACCCCTTTCACCTTAGTATTTAATTTTAACCCAAATAATGCGTTAAGAATAGCAGTGATTAGTATTTATCTCCTCGTAAGACATTCTTTTTAATTTGTTCACCTAGTTCTCGAAATTAGTCTTTGGTACAAGAAAGTCTGAAAATCTAAAGAATAGTCGAGGCAATGTCTTGCTTGATTACCTCTCAATATAGAAACAACGAGGCACTGAGGGCCTAATTTTGATTCGGGATTCATACAGAGGCACTTGAATTTACACTATGTCTAGTCTATGTTGGTATAATGTTATAATTATATAGCTTTTTGCTGTATACTGCACCTCTTAGGTGTAATTAGACAACAAAATCCTCAGTTTAAATCAACGCTGTCTAATATATAGTTCGTTCGGACGCTTCGCGCCGTCGAATATATAGTTATGTGGCTCTGATACGGTTTGCTAGAATGAAGAAATGGGAGTCATACGAGGAAGTTGCTGCTTACCTGCTCGACAAGTTTGCCAGAGATTTTGGGCTTGAGCGCGTTGAAGGAAAGCAGACGATCCAAGGACAACGCTCTGGGACGGAGTGGGAAATTGACGCTAAAGGTGTTCGCAAGGGAAACGAAGGTTTTATCATTGTTGAGTGCCGTCGTTACACTGCATCCAAACAGAATCAAGAAAAAATTGGCGGCTTAGCCTACCGAATCATTGATACGGGAGCCGAAGGCGGCATTGTGGTGAGTCCTCTCGGCTTGCAGGAAGGTGCGGAAAAGATTGCGGCCGCAGAGAACATTCAGAGTGTTGAACTCAGGTCAGATAGCACGATTTACGACTACTTTCTGCGATTCCTGAACAACGTCATGGTCGGTGTGCACGATACAATCCACTTTGAAGACGAGGTTATCGTAATCAAAAAGTGAGCCCTAGATTCTGTACATGACTGCGCCACATAATAAGCGCATCAACGCGGACGAAGGGCGGGGATATGATTTTCAGCAGGAGTGCTCCGCGTTCTCCGACATCATACCCTCTCAAGCTCTTCCAATAAGGCTCGTCGTTTCTTGTACTGTTCGCTAAATTCTTTAATGAGTTGTCTGACCCTGTGGCTTGCGCCTAGTTTCTTCATCCGCCGAAGTATTTGACAAACATCTTGGTAGTCGGCCCGACCCATGCTCCGGGCTAAAAGCTCTTTAGACGTTTTCTCATACATCTCCACTAACTCCTTAGGGAAATGAGGCGCCAGATATTTATGGTAAGTCTCAAGCGTTTCAAACGATGTGTGCCCTCTTACAAGGTCAAGGAGCTTTTGCCATTCTTTTTCTCTGATAACTATTTCCGCTAATGTGCTAAAAGACGCTCTTTGCTGTAGATGCCTGAGTAGTTTCTCAATCTGATCTGGCCAAATAGATTTACTATAGGTCTTCTTGAGCCTCTCGTAGTACTCAAAATTACCGGTTTCGAAGAAAAGAAGCCCGGCGTACTCCCGGATGCCCTCAACATTTTCCTCTTTCTCTGCCACCTTAAGAAGCCAGACAAGCCACTCATTCACAAGACCAGGGTACTGACGTTTGGTATCCTGTTCGATTCCTTGCTTGGCTAACTCAATTACTCTGCTAAAATCCTGGTTAGAAAAAGCTTGCTCTATAGCCAGACGACGAATAGACGTATGATGGAGGTTGTCATTTATAAACCGGTTAATATCATTCTCTCTACCACTTTTCCTGATAGCTTCAAGTTTTATCTGGGCGGCTTGCTCCTGATTATATAGGTCAAAGAATTCGCTAGATTGCTCTGCTTGGGATATACAATTAAGATTTGCAAAAAGCTCTTTTTCTTGTTCACCTGAAGAGATAAGCTCACTCGCCATCCGCAAGAAGTCCCATTTCCAGTCCCACCCTTCATACTGCTTGCGGTTTGCTTCGGTTAAACAGTAGTCAAACAGATCCTTTCTGATTATTGGATCTTGAAACTTCTCGATACACTTATAAAACACATCAAATGCCCAATCAATCGCGCCGCCGATGTCGCCGTTTGAATCATCTGCGAACTGAAGCGCCGGCACAAGCTCTTCAATCACCGCCTGGAATATAGGTATGGCTTGTTCTGGGTTACCGCTCTCCACAAGTTTCACTGCTTTATTCAATAACTCTTCTGCTCCTCTAACCGCCCGTCTGGTGCTCCAGTAGTCTATAAAACCGTGACGATCCATGCCGGAACGCAGTGATTCTTTAACCAGCTCTCGGTAGGCTCTCTTACTATCCCCTCCGGAGCGAAGTGTGGCTTGGGCCAATAAGATGACGCGAAATTCACGATTTCTGAGGGCATAACTGCGCACTAAATCAATAACTTCTTCTTGAGACATTTTCTCAAGCACTTCATCCACTTTTTTGGCAACCGTTTTGGGCTTTTGTTTTCCTGTCTTCGCTCTTCTTCTCTTCGATCCTCTCGTTATCTCTTGTTCCCCTTTATTTGTTGTTGCCACCCCACTTAAGCGTTCTTGAATCGCATAAAGCATAGCCACCTCGTGCTTGCATACAGGACCAAGGTCATAGGGGCAGGTGCAGTTATAATCAGTCACCGTGTCATCAGATATACTTATCCTGACTTCATAAACCTGGGTTCCCTCAACCTGCGCAGTCCACTTGCCATCCTCTATCTCTTCCAAATCCTGCACGAGTCCACGCTGCCAATATTGCCTCCCACGCTTAACCACTGCGTGGTCAATCACCGATTCAAGATTGGACAAGGAAATGTTCATCATATTTCTTATCCCAAGTAGTATTTGAACCTGTTTTATTATAAAGAATAAAAATAACGCATAGCAACCTTAGCCCACCCCATCTCTTGAGGATGACGTCTGTAACAGAAAAGGATGTAACGTCTGATCCAGGCGACGTAATCCTGTTCGGTGCTAAAAGAGTAGTGCTTGAGTCTTATAGCCTCAGGAACTCTATCGAGAAGTTTCTTGGGGCGTTGTTCCGTGATTCTTCTTGGCTATTGACTTAAAGAAACATATTTAAGTATTTAAGTATACTCTCAAACAAAGGGAAGAGGGATAAGGTTTTCGTATAACACGCCGAATAGGGTGTTTAGGTGAACTTTTGTTCGTATATTAATAGTTAGCCGGCTCACTCATGGGATCGAATATTCGGGAGAGAAACAAGCTATCTTCGAGTGTAAATCTGGACTTGACTCTTCGTTTGGGTACTATTAAATATGGTTATGCTACAAGGTTCAACAGTTTCAATCCATAAAGATAAAGAGCAGGATTCCTACCTATCCGCAGTTAGAGAATTCGAGAAGGAATTGCATTCCGATCCAACGTTAAATGATATTTTATCGTTGGCCCCCATTACTCGCATGAAGAATATTTCATTTATTTCACATCTTTGCACTACTGATCCCAGTCCAGTTACGTTTAGCCGATATGAACACTCTCTCGGAGTTGCCTATCTTGCATCACGAGCTACGCTTCACCTGGGTGTACCGAAACAAGATGTAGACTGGAAGGCTGTTGTTGTAGCAGCCTTATTACATGATGTAGGACACCCTCCCTTTTCTCACATAACCGAACAGTTTTTAGTTGAGAAGAAAAGGCGATATCACTTTTACTTTACTCTAGAGGCCATACGCAACTTAGCTAGCTCAAATCCCCAGGCAACAGATCTTCTGGAGAAATCTTATGATGTCCTAACAAAACGTAGTTCCTATTCAAGTTTGTTACATGGATTGCTCTCATGTGACAACATAGATGGAATCTTCAGGAGCGCATTGTTTTTCGGCCTTGGGGCCATCGATCCGCGCTCTGTTTTAGATTCGGTCTACTCTAGCCAAAAGCTAAAGAGAGCCTCCGCCGACCTTATTTGGTCCCTTACCAAGCAGATTTATGAGAACAAGCTAATGGCATCAGAGGTTCTTGCAACTGAGGCCATGATCTCTCGTGCCATGGAAATAGCTGCACAGCATGACCCCAATTTTACTCAAATTTTGCTACGATCTGGTGATAGTGATCTTTTCGCACGGCTCCGTACATATGAAGATAGTGCCTACCTGATCAGCCAGCTAGAGAAAAAGAACTTTTTTACCCCCCTTTGGCAGCACGTTCCCAATCTTTATTATGAGATACAAAGAAGAAAGGGTCGTCTCACACTGCCTGAGCGTCTTTCGATCATACACTTGGTAGCCGAGAAACTGGGTATTCCCTGCAAAGATGTTGTCGTATACTGCAAGGTTTACAAACAAATACTTAAAATCCCATCGCATTATCAATCTTATCAGCCAGACTTGTTTTCGTGTCTTTCGTCCGAGATAAATTATCTTGATGCAAATAACCAAGAACTTCATTCATTATCAAAAGTTCGCAAACGTAGGCACAGGATACATGTATTTGTAAACGTGTCCCATAAGTAAAACTGAGACTAAGTCTATGGACATTGATCAACTATCCACTGATGTTATTTATAAGTGTGCTCCGTCGGCTTACGTATTTCTATTTCAGAAGAATCTCGCCGTTACAAATATTCAGTATGGGGAGCTCTTGAGCCTATTGCGCTGGCATAAGCCAGAATCCAAAGGTGTACTGACGGCAAGCAGAGGGGGAAGAAAGATCGCAGCTTTTTATAGAGACTCCCTTCTGCCTGGAGGAGAGTTGGACCAGGAACTTTTCGAATCACTCTGCTCAAGCTTACAGGGACTTTTTATTATTGAGCCATTTTTTACCAGTTGCATTGTAAATAGCCCATGGCCATTGGATTTGGTAACTTTGGTTGAGAAGACAGGATATATACATTCCGCTGGGCCATTGATTCATCATAACCAACTAACAGAAACTAACCGCCCTCTCTTTGTACGCAATCTTAAGGATTATATTGAGGCTACTTACCCTCCAGAAAAATCAGATGATCGGGTACTAGTCCAATTCTATACTGACGAAAGCTATCCAGGATTAGATTGGAAAGCCGCTGACGAGGATGAAGGACTTAAAGAGATTAAGCTGGCACGTAATAAATCCTTTTTTGGATGGAACACCATTCTATCCGAGATTCAATCCTTGCAAGAAGATCTTGCGAACCTTGCTACTCTTGATGAACGGTACTATGCAAATGTAGCTGAAAGGGGTGAGTACATCGCCCGTCCACAAACCATTTTTATATATCGAGATTTTCATTTCTCCAATTTTGAATCACAGATAGCCATACCTAGGTGTTTACCTCTTGAAGAGGATCAATGGTTCATTTGTTATGATTCTCAGGTGCGGAAAAACAATCGTATACACTTGGCAGATGAAGAGAAATCTTATTGGGCAGGGCCAGTTACCACACCGCAGCGTTTAGTTGCGTCTATGATTAACCTAGCTCCTCCTACGTCAGAAAACGACATTATATGTGACCCATTCGTAGGCACAGGCACAACTATACTCGAAGCTCGAAAATGGCCTTGCACGATCGTAGCCAGTGATCTCTTCGAAACCAGCCTTGTGAAAGATAATATCGAGTTTTTTGATCTGAGTTCTGAAGATTTGCACACCCTTCAAATAGAAACGATGCAGTTACTTGGTAACGAGAAGATACTTTTGGAGATGCATGCGGCAATTGCTCTAACACTTGAGTCACCCTCCCTCCAATCTTTCTATCCCGGAATTAAGATACCATTAGACCTCGTATTTTCCGATTTGCACTCCGATCACGAAAATGAGACTCAAAGTGAGATAGTTGATCGCTTAAGACAAATCAGCGACCTTGATATTAGAAAACTCAGCCACCGAATCGCGATATATGTTACTCGCCGTATACAGATCCTTCAACTTAGTCGTTACCTCACTGAAACTGGCTTGAATGTATCAGGTGACGTATTGACACGACTGAGCAAATCAGAAATCGACCGATGGAACAAATACATGACGGAGATCATCAAGATTCGCTTGAGGGAAGAAGAAGCACAGAGGCAGGGTTCTCGCACTATAGACGGGCATTTTGCTCGTCACGCCCCCTATCGCGTTGATCCTGATAGCAAATTACGCAAAGCGAAAGTGGTTTTGGCTGATGCCGGGAACCTAGAGCACCTTGAATCCAACTCTGTGTACATGTTAATCGCCGATCCTCCGTATGGCTTTAACAAGAGTATTGATGCGAAAACTTTGTTAGATTTATATCATCGGTTTATTAATGAGGTATTCCGTGTGCTTAATCAGCGCCACAGCCACATCGTTATGTGTACTGTGGCAGGAGAGAAAACAGGTAAGTACGTTCCTGCATTTTGTCGAAAAGACTTTCTTCTTAGCATGATTTTAGCCAAAGCACATGCGGATGGATGGGTCGTGCAATATCCATCAGGTAGCTGGCCTCAGGATCTTTTTGGGCCGCCATATTATTGGCGATCCAAGCGAGGTGTAGATCGAATAATAATCCACCTCTCTTTACACAAGCCATGACACAACATCAACTTATTACAATGAGTGGCCTGCCTTGCAGTGGAACAACTACTCTTGCTCGTCTACTATCCAAGGAACTGAATTGGCAGATTATTGAAGCTGGCGCCCGCTATCGCCAAGAAGCTAAGACTCTAGGGCAGTATGAAGAAAACACATGGCTTCTTGATGCTAACCGATTGAGAGCCATTGATCAGGAGATGTTAGATTACGTAAGGACTCACCAGAGGGTTGTTTGGGAAAGCCGGCTTTCCGGATGGTTCGCTCAAGGGTTTCCATCATCTATCCGTATTTGGTGTTCTGCTCATCTGGAAATTAGGGCCGCGAGGTATGCGGAGCGTGAGAACATGGATCTATCATCTGCAACCAAGCGTATCTTAGAGCGCGAGGATGGCGAGAAGCACTTATTTACCCATCTCTACGGGGTTTCATGTGATTTCCAGAGTACTCATATTTACAGTACTTCAATCCTAACCGATGGCACTACTGAACAGACCTTTCAAAATCTTCTTAACATAATCAGAGATCATGCTTAGGAAGAAATGGGTGAATAAACTGATTACTTATCTCGTTGACAGTTTTGCTTCAGGGTATACGCCGTGACCTCACGCCGGTCTAAGTCGTTGAACCGTTGCTCATCTCACCCTTACCACTTGACAGCAACCGCGTCTGCTATTTATAATCTCGACAGACTAGCTAGATAGGAGACATTTATGGCACGTGTCTGGCGACCTCAAGAAGCCAAGAATAAGTTCAGCGAGGTCGTTGAAGAAGCGCTCAAACACGGACCACAGGTTATCACGAAACGCGGCAAGGAGACGCTTATCGTCCTCTCATACGCTGATTACCGTAAAATGGATACGAGAAAATACGAGAAAATAGGGTCAGTTCTTGACTTTATATTAACTAACAAGGAGCTGGCGTGGCTGTTACTCTATCTAACGCTTTCTAAAATTCCACTATAAAACTCCGAGTGTCTTAATGCTGTGTTTCGCCAGCTATAAACCTGCGCAGTTTTCATTCCGTTCCTAATAAGTTTACCCCGAAGCTCGGTTTTCTCTAAAACCCTGATAATCTGCTGAGCCAGAGCTTCATAGTCCATAGGAAAAACGAGAAGTGCGTTTCCTTCATCTTGTAGATAATCTGTCATTGGCTCTATACCGGAAGCAATGACTGGAAGTCCAGATGCCATAGCCTCAAGCACAACAAGACCCCAGCCTTCCTTGATAGAAGGAAAAATAAACACGTCCCCTGCTTGGTAAAGCTTAGATATGGAATCCTCAGGAACGGTGCCAAGTATGATTATATCTTCATCCAGTCTCAATCCGAGCCTTTTGATCTCAGAAAAGAATTCCTCACGATATGCTCTGTAATCAAAGAGTGTCTCTCCCCCTCCGATTAGCCATACTAAGCGCTCACCTTTTGACTTGAAATAGTTACTTACAATGTTAAATGCCCTAAGTGCGGTTAAAGTGTTTTTGCGTGGTTCGATTCCTCCTATACTCAACATCACTTTACATCCTGTAGTGAGCCTAGTCGAACTACCGTTTACTGAGAAACTATTTTTGGCCCTTTCCTTAGTCCCTTTACCTTCTTGAATTTTGAACTTCTCAATATCAACGCCGTTATTAATTACTGTAGGATTTAATGAATACCGAGAGCGAAGTTCCTTTTCCCAAAACTTACTAACAACGATTACATAATCAGGCTCCAGAATGCTTTTTAACTGGCAATCAATTAGCGATTTAGATGTGAAATCGTCCATATGATGAACGGTTCTTACAAAGAATTTGATTAAACCTCGATTGCGTAACTCACATAGCATGTTTGCAGAGATACAATCTTCGGCGTGATAGATGTCGTAATGTTCCCCTATGGAAGATAGGTGTTCGGTGTATGTACTGATATACCTTTTCACCTTTTCATCTATGTTCTCTTCGGGTAGAGTTGAACACGGTATAATAGTATAAGGAACGCTCACAGGTCTAAAAAATCCTGACTCTACATCCACCAGCGAGACTGGTGGGCTACCCTGTTTATTTGCCCTATATACTCGATTCTTGGGTAGGTCACGAGTCCCCTCGACCAAGCTCGGGGCAGGCTTGCTCGTGACCTCATTTACTTGAGTCGAACCTAATGCATATATATGAACTTGGTGACCTAAACGAGCTAATTCTTCAGCTAGGCTTAGGGTATGAACCACTCCGCCCCTCGGTTTTGTCGAGTAAGTAAAAAGCGCTATCCTAAGCGATTTCATCTAATTCCCAATTTGTAGTCACAGACCTGTCTGTGTTATACCTTTGGCACGAATAAATTCGTGCCTACAAAAGTTATTTTTTATTCGAATTGGTATAAATCCTCTATCCTCTCCAGCCGTGAAAGTAAAAAACGGATGCCATAAAAAATACCGATTGCAATGTCAGCTCCAGAAGTCTCTCCCATATTTATCACAGTCTTTGAAACATTAGCAACATGAGGTGGTTTTTTTGTCAGAAGGCTGTGAACCAAATCAACAACAGCTTTGGGTCCCTCACCAAAGCGGGCTTGATTTAAAAGGATCTGACTATATATTGTCGTCTTTACTTTTGCTAATCGACAGATTTCAGCCGATACCTTTCGATAGAAGCCTAGCTCACCTTTATTTTTTTTGAGAAGTGCCTTTCCACCTATAGTTAAACTAATTATTAAACCAGTTAAAAAATCATCGCAGGAAGGCGTGAGCCCGCGACCTAATCCGAGTACTGACTGGACATTCTTCAACACCATATCCAAATCACCCCTATACAGCCCCCACATCATGGTCTCAATATTTGGCCTTGCTCTCTCTGAAACACTAGGTTCTTGTGGTCTTACAAAGATGTTAAGTGGTCCGTATAACTCTACATTCTCCAAAAGTGGTACAAGCCCTTCCCTGGTTGGGCTTGTGTAAATTACGTCTCTAAGGATTCTAAGATTTAGACTAATGCCTGTTAAACCTGTAAGATCATCCTGCTTAGGAATTGGAGGAGGAAACCAATTAGAGGATTTTCTAACTTTAATCGTAAGCGCATTATATCCAAAGAGCAGGCTATGATTATCAATCACTATCTTCATTCCTTCTTTAATACCAATTAACTTAAAGCTCTTATCCTTAGATTCTTTTACCAAAATGGAGGTGGGACCGATATAGTCTTTGTTTTTAATTACACTAATTAGAGTGTTTCTATCAATCTGAATATAGAATGCACGATCAAAAATACTATGTACCTTAGCTGTCCTGCTAGAACCGCTCAGTGCCTTTAGTGCTTTATAGCCAACTGATTCAGCTACTAACAAAGATGCAGGATTCATGATGCACGATTCACGATTTATCTTGTATCCTGTATCTTGCATCATGCATTATGTGTCTACCCATGAAATAGTGACTTAACCTAATTGGAATTACCGCTTTCCCCAATGCGGGCGCTCCCCAGTCGGATACGAAGAAAGAAGAATCATTTTCCTACGGATCCCCCATGGAATCCTTGAATAAATCGCAACAAAGATATTTCGCCAGAAAAAAGGAATAAATCCCTTCTCACGATAAGGCTTCACACAGAATTCGGGATAGAAAGTCATCATTTCGTCAGAAGCAGCTTCAAGCAGGTATTTCTCAGCGTTTTTTCTTAACCACTCGCCAAAGGATTTTTTCCCAGACATTTAAACTTCCCTTTATTCTGCACCAGCAAATTTTGGAGGCTGATATCCCCTCTTTGCCAACTCGGCCAATCCTGCCTGGGCGGCTAAAGCAATTGGCTCCATTAGCGCTCCAATCGGAGGAGAATAAACATTCTCCATCCACGCAAAGTCTTTTAATGTTGCCCCACGTTTAATCGTAAAGGCGAGGAAGTCAGCCCTTTCTTTAATACCTTCTCCTCCCGACATCTGCGCCCCCATTACCCTTAGAGTTTTCGGATCAGCAATGAGCTTCACACGAATCCTGCTTACTCCGGGGTAGTATCTTGCCCTGGAGATGCCCTGAGCTGCAGCTACCATATGAGGAATTCCCAAAGCCTTATGCAATGTCTCGCCTAGTGAAACCCCTCCAATCTGAACCTTTCCGCCAACCATTCCCCAAGGAATAAATACTGGGTCATAGGAGCGATCATCACCGGCTGCATTAGCACCTGCAACCCTTCCCTGAGAATAGGCATGACTGCCAGATAAACCTTGAATTGGCAGATCCGTAACTCCATGAATAACCTCTATACAGTCACCAGCAGCATATACGTCTTTGACAGATGTACGCATATGATCATCCACCAAAAGACCGCCAGTGGCTCCAATTTCAAGTCCTGCTTGGCGTGATAGTCTGTTGTTAGGAACCTTATTTGTAGCAACTATAACAACATCGCATTCTATTTCTCCATTAGTTGTGAGGACAGATTTCGCTTTTCCATTCAAACCCTTAAACTCGAGTACCTTTGTTCCAAAATGCATCTTTGCACCAAGTTCCTCTAGTGATTTCTGAACCGGCTCTACTATATCTGGATCAGCAACTTTAGACATTATCCAACCCCCCTCATCCACTAGATGAGTTTCAAGTCCTCGATGCGCAAGACTTCCAGTCATCTCAATACCAAGTGGTGTCGCGGCCATGACGACAACTTTCTTTATCTGATCAAGAATCTTATCAAACTCCATGGCTCGACGAATGTTTTTAACATAGTGCAACCCCTCTAAATCACTTCCCGGAATGTCAGGTTTCTCGTATTCAAATCCGGTGGCGATAATAAGGCGATCCCATTTAAAAACATCAGAGCCAACATTCACAGTACGATTTTTTATATCAATCCCTGTTACGATTGTTTGAAGCCTGAGGTCAATACCAATCCCAGCATAGTGCTCAGAGGTTTGAAGAAATAGGCTTTCGAAATTCGGTATTTCCCTTCCGTGAACAAAGGGAATACCGCAAGGACTATAAGCTACATCCTCAAATTCAGTAAAAAGAATCACAGAAGCCTCTGGGTTAACAGTTCTTGCAGTCGAGGCCGCAGAAATCCCGGCAGCGCCTCCCCCAACTACGATTACACGCAAATTATTTTGAGCCATCTATCTCACCTCATTACCTTACTTTTCCTCCCCCTTGAGGGGGAGGATTAAGGTGGGGTATTCATCCCCACAATCCTAGTCTTCCCCCACATAGTGGGGGGAAGGAATAAATTAGTTTGAGTTCAAAAACAAATCAGCTCACATTAATTTGTTTCAGTAACTTTTTAAATCCCACGTTACTTGGTTTCAAAGCCTTTTCAAAATCAGGTAGTGCAGAACACTCACCACAGCTTACACACCCAGCCCTACTGCTTTTTGAACCCCCCTCATAATTTGAGAGTATCTTTGCAGCTTCAGTGTATACGTATTCCATCACCTGAGGTTCAGGAGGCTTCACATTCTCCATCGGTGTTCCTGCAATTGGACGGAAAGGAACGATAAATGGATAAACACCCATGTCGGCACATAGAGCAACTCCGTTTATTATGGTTTCTATTTTCTCCCCAAGCCCGACTAGTACATAAGTGCTTACCTGCCATCTGCCAAAAACATCCACTGCCTCTTTCCATGTTTCAACATATTTATCAAACCCGATTTTCGCCTTCCCCGGAGTAACATTTTCAAACACCTCAGGATCGAAGGTTTCTATATGAACCCCCAAGGCATCCACACCAGAATCTTTAAGCCTTAGAAGCCAACTGAGATCCTCAGGCGGAATTATCTGGAGCTGAATCGGAAGACCGGTAGCCGCTTTTACTTCTGAACATATCTCAGCGTATTTCTTCAGGGCTTTTTCCTCATCTTTTGCAACCCCTGAAGTAAAAACAATGTTCGAGATGCCATCCAGATCCTTAGCAAGCAATATGGTTTCAACTAGGCTTTTTGCATCCTTAAATCCTACTGTTGCTCTATCCTTGAGAGTAAGTTCAATCCCGCAGAATTTGCATCTTCTGTAGTCTTCCCAGAAAACGCAGGTCTGAAGCAATGTTGTAGCAAACGTAGCCGGACAGTGAAGAAGGCCGATTTTTTGCATCGGTGTTCCCATTGAAGTTGTGTGCTCGTAGAACCTCGCATCCCCCATAAGCTCCACCTGAGCTAAGGCAACGTGATCTCTAAATACCCAGTATTCACCATTTATTTGGTCAAGGTAATAAGGAGAAGAATCAACGAAATCGCCGACAACAGGTATGTTCCCCTCGGTATCAGGAAGAATTCTTAGATGGATCCCTCCTGTAGGGCCCGCTCCACCCCTTCTTATATTCTTTGTATCAGATATACGGAGTCCATAACTCTGGAGCTCTACCTTGAGGGTTGTTGAATCCATACTAACACTCCTTTCAATTTCTGAACGCGGATTAGGGATTGCGGACTTAAAAACGTCTTTAACCCAACATCCGAATTCCGAAATCCGCAATTGGCTATTTCGGAATCGATATAATTATCCCGTATACTTCCAACAGTCCGTTAATTCTTTCTTAGACCCAATATAACGGACTCAGACCAGCCCTCTAAACCGTCCAAGTGCTAAAGATCATTGCACCAGCTCTTGCATGTTCGATCGTTATGTCAAGAATGTCGGTTGGATGTATTGGCTTCACGCCTTCTAACATGTCCTCTTCTCTCACACCGATAAGGCAGGCGGCTGAGAAGCGGCACGCATATACCTTTACTCCTTCCTTGAGCATTTTCTCAACAAGATTGGGATAGAGCTGGATCCCGGCGCCGTAGCCGTCGTCTCCAATGTTGGGCCAGCCTCTGTAAACAGGAATAGCAGAAGCGGGACCGTAAAAAACGACGCTCACATCATAACCCTTTCTCTGAGCCCTTATAGCCGTCAGCATGTTGATGCCCGCCACTGAGCCTTCATACGGAACCGTATGGACAAGAAATAATGCCCTCTCTCCCGGATTTGCTTTATAATCCGGGAATACCTTTTCCTCATAATTAACAATAGCCTGTCCCTTTTGTGGTTTGTCTCCTTTTACTCTATTTACCGCCATGTTGTATTACCTCCTTTTGTTTATTTGTGTAATTATTCTGCCACAAAGACTCTAACACACGAAGAATGTATAGACACATTGCAATACGCCGCTACATACATTTCTTCTTTGTGACTTGGAGCCTTAGTGGCTATGCTTTTCATCTAGAATAAAGCCTCTGGGCATTTTCCCAGAAAATCTTATTTTTCAACTCTTCTGATATCTTTGCCCCTTCAACCTTCCAATATTCTGAAGGGAGATCCCCCCACGGTGTATCAGAGGCAAAAAGTACATTGTCAGCACCTATGCCTGTACGTTCTATCTCATGAAGCAACCACCGTGAACCAAATCCAATAGCCCATGTGGTATCAGTATAAACCTGATATCCA
>JAHFBK010000024.1 GCA_023250035.1 Candidatus Dadabacteria bacterium | reverse complement strand
CGCATTTGACACTGCCTTTCCTGATAAATCAACTGCTGCAATCTGATATTTTAAGGAATCCTTAGAGAGTGCCCATGAGTCAGGCTTTATTCCTACTAGCACTTTGGAGGGCCATAATGGTATTCTTGCCGCCACAGTCTGTATCTCTCCATTTGGGTCTTTATATTCAAGTTCAGTTAGAATCTCTCGTGGAGTGTCAATCTGCGGTAGCCCTGAGAGTTTTGCTCTAGTAGCCCCAGCTTTATCTAGTGTCAAAGCAAGGGTTTTAAGCTTCACATTTTTTCTACTAACTGTATAACCCTCTTCACCCTCAGATTCATAGTCCGAGCTTTTCTGTATTCCTTCTTTTATACGTCCGTTGGAGAATACAAATTCCTCAAATCCTTCAAATGTAGGGGTGTATCGAAGCTGAACCTCGCTCCTAAGTTTTACAGGAAGATTCGATGCACCTCCCCCTGAAAGATAGGATACTGAAATATCTACATCTACCTCTTTTGGTTTAATAAGTGGTTCTGAAGGAAATTGAATAATCCCCTTCATTAGTGGAACGCGAAACTCCTGAACTCTAAACGCCCCAGATCTTAGCTGCTTACTATAGTCATCTTCATTCCCTTTACTAAGAAGAACCACATTATAAAACCCGAGTTTTATACCCTTTGGTATTTCCCATTGAGTCTCGGCTGAACCGTTTGGATTCCATTTAAGAGGGAAACGATATTTTTGCTCACTCCCTTGATGTTCTATAACCATCACATCAGGTATTTCCTTGTCAGGAACCATTTCAAATCCAAAGGTGGTATGCTTTCTCAGGATATGTTTCATGTGTACGGTCTCTCCAGCGCGGAGGAGGGTGCGGTCAAAGATGGTATGTGCGATAATTCCTTCACCATCAGAATAAGACCCACCTGGAAGATTAAATCTCCATGGCTCTATCCCCTTATTCCAGCTTGAATGAACAAAAGTCATGTCATCCGATGTTTTTGCAATGATAAATAATCCACTACCTATACCCTCTAGTGCCTGTGAAGCTTCTCTGTAATTTATATCAAACTCACATTGAGGGAGATTTTGTTCCGAAGGCAGTTTAGTATTTATTTTAGTAATGCCGTTTTTATCGGTCTTTCCATTCCATATTAAATTTCCCTTACAGTCTGTTATCAAAACAGAAGCATTATTTACAGGCTGAGCTTTATCTAACGTTGTAACCCATACTAGAGAATTTTCTCTTCCCCACTTAAAGTGTGCTGAAAGATTAGTGACAAGGGCTACTGTTGGGACATATATAGGCTTACGTTTCCCAAGCAAAGATGCGCCCAGTATCCCGCTTTCAATCTCAACGACAAAGAAACCTGGCTCTTTTAAAGGGATGCCAATGACCTCGAATGATTTTCTTCCACCAGGCTTAGGGATTACGAAATCCTTTGTTGCCTTTTCACCTTCAAATATAGAGTTTTCACGTTTTGCTCCAGCTACCTTTTGCAGCCACTTGATAATCTCTTTATCATCACCCATATTAACCTTAATAATCCTTCCCTTTAGATTCTCGAGAATCCATGTCTTTACCTTTTCAACAATTCCAACTTTTTTATCTTCAATTCCTAGCATTTTTGCCTTAACTTCAGGCTCGATGTTTCTGATGGTAAGAGGAAGCGTTCCATCTCCTTTAAGCTCTATAATTCCGAAGCGCGCTGCAAACTTTGCAAGTGGCGGATAGGAATCTGTCATAACCTTGAGCGGGAATTTATCTATATTTGCTAAACTCCTTCCAGCATCATCTTTTATGTTTTTTGGAATCTCAATAGTAAATGTTGCCTTTTCGGGAAATGGTGCTTTGAAGGTTATTGAATAAACGAATTCCGTATTATCGTCGGATTTCGACGGTATATAGACTTTATTATTAGGCCCTTTTAGTATGATTTTGCCTGCATATTTCCATGAAACAGGGGATGAAAATTCTAAACGCATGGGCAATATAGGAATGCATTCTGCCTCAGGATTTTCTCTTTCGCAGCTAAATATGGCTGTGAAAGGTCCACGAGTTTTGAAATTCAGTACCTGATCTTCTGTTGTTTTTACGCCGGTAAGAGACATTACGCCCTTTCCCCAGACTAAACGAACTATCGACTTATCTGGGAATCTTTGCTTGGATTGAAGAAGAACCTTTGGGGTTTTATCTTCTAGATATCCAATTGATTTCAGGATTCTTTCTCTCTCATTACCTTTAATAATCCTTACGCCAACACGTTCATTGATTCCTTGTATTGAGAAGAAGACGTTAGAGAGGAATGAGTTCTCATTTGTTTTTGCATCGAGAGTTAGAACAAATACCTGATCTTCGTCTAAACTTTCAGACCCTTCCCAGGGATAGGATTCTGTTATTGCAGGTCCTCCGGTAGAAAATGAATACTTCTTTTGTCCCTTTATCACATTCCGTGAAAGTGTCTTTAAACCTTCTTTTAATGTGAACTCACACTGTATTCCTGCAGGAAGATCTTTATCAAAATCATAAGACCAGGTTTTTCCATCAATCCATCTTGCCTGTCCTTTTTCAGTGCAGTTGATTACAAAAGGTGCTACAAAGCGTGGTTCCCCAAAAGGCAACATCTGCTCGGAGAACCTAGCTGTAACTTGTCTTACGCCTTTGACTGTGCCCTGAGGTGAGAATATTTCGACATACGCATCTTTTTCAGAATAGGCAAGATTAAAAGTAGAAAATAAGGTGAGACTCAGCGATATAAATAGAGTTCTAAAGTTCAATTTTCTTCTCCTTTTTAGTTTCCACTTTATAAAGTTAAGGAAGAAGTTTATCAAACTCCGAGTCGAAACACCATAAACATAGTTTCCTATTATTCCAACTTAACAAAAAGCTTAGTAATATGTGGAACCGTCTAATTTCTTACCGAGTTTATTCCTTCCCCACTTGTGGGGGTAGGTTAGGATGGGGGAATTAATACGACACCCCCACCTTAATCCTACCTCATAAAGGGGGGGTGTTTATGAAATAATACCTACCGTGAAAGGTCAGGAAATGTCGATAATAGCTCTAAGGAGTGTTTTTTACAGTGCTTGATACTCTAGAGCTATAAAACAGGTAATATCATCAAGGAAGATAAACTAATAAATTCATAAGGAGAGAAAAATGGCTGAAGAACTATATATGAAATCTGACATTAAAAAGCTTAGGGAGGTAAGGGAACTCACACCTGACTCTTTTAAAGCCTATGTGGAATTTGACAAGCAAGCATTGTCTGAGGGCGCACTGTCAACAAAAGTAAAGCGGCTTATTGCTATAGCTGTTGCACATACAACGCAGTGCCCTTTCTGCATCGATTTCCATACTAGGGAGGCAAAGAAGCTCGGAGCAACCGAACAGGAAATCATCGAAGCCGTATGGGTTGCAGCAGCACTCCGCGCAGGAGCTGCAGTATCACACAGTGTTCTTGCAGTTAATGCGTATGAGGAGTAAGGATTCGACTGTAAGTTAAGGACTTAGGGAAGGAAGTTATTTCTATAAAGTTCCCTGACTCGTTTTAGCTCATCGGAACTGAGTTCAGCTTTTGCTGCACTGATATTCTCTTCTACCTGTTTTACTGTCTTTGCTCCTGGGATAACGACTGATACGGCTTTGTGAGAAAGGGAGAACCTTACGGCTGCTTGGATAAGGGTTTGCCCTTCTTTTTCTAGGAATTTCAATCTGCTGACCTTTCTTGCTCCCTCTTCTAAAAATTTCTTGCTCCATCCGTACCTGTGATCGGTTTTTAGAAAACTTGAATTCTCGTTATACTTGCCCGTAAGAAGTCCGCTGGCTAGAGGCTCACGTGCGATAATTCCTACGTCTTTTTTTAAAGCAAGTGGCAGTAGCTTATTTTCTGCTTCCGGCTCTAGAATGTTGTATATGACCTGAATAGTATCAGGTTTCCCTGTTTTTATTGCTTCTATGGCATCCTCAAGGTAATACGCTGAAACTCCATAGAATCTGATTTTTCCCTGTTTTTTGAGCTCATCAAGCGTTTCGTATACGTTGTCTCTTTCCATATCGTCGGGTTTCGAGTTATGTATCTGATAAATGTCTATCCATTCTCTACCAAACCTTTTCAGGCTTTTTTCCAATGCGAAAAATATGTAATTTCTTTTTAGATTGCTTCTTATTCCACCATCTCGATAAAAATCCCAACCGAATTTTGTCGCAATTATGGTTTCTTTATCATTTCTTTCTCTTAAAACTCGACCTATAAGTTCTTCGCTGTGCCCGTCTCCATATATGTCTGCTGTATCAATAAAATTGACACCGAGATCAAAGGCTATGTGTAATGCATGGATAGATTCCTTATCATCGGTAGGTCCATAACCACGCCCGCTTATAGCCCAAGCGCCAAAACCAATTTCTGAAACTAATAGGTTTGTTTTTCCGAGTCTTTTAAGTTTCAATTGTCAAAAGGTTAATTAGTTTATATCAATTGTTTTATTCGAGGTTTGCTACTTACTTGTCATGCCTGAATGCTCCCCTGCTCAAGCTTGCACTCGAATGCTTTAATCGAGTGACATGCGGGGACAGGATTTATCGGTCATTCCCACCGTTGTCATACCCGAATGCTTTTATCGGGTATCCATGTCTTGTATTCCCGCTTAGAACGTACGGGAATGACATCTTTTTGGCCCGTAGTGTGTTAGTAAATAACTAAAGTTATTTTATATGTGGCATTACCTTTCCGACAAAGAGCTTCATAGACTCCATAGACTGCTTATAGCTTAGGCCAGGAAATTCAAAACGACAAACGAGGTGATTGAGTGATGGTAAAGCTTGCTGAAGGGTTTTAATCGCTTCGATGCATTCTTCCGGTGCGCCAAATATGCCTTGCTCCCTTACAACCTCTCCCAGTCTAGGGTCATTTGGATTCGTTATTAGATTTCCTTCACGATCCACCATTGAGCCCCACTCGACATAGCCTTTATAGATGTACTTTACATGCTCTTTAATCTCTTCCCATCCTTTTTTCTTTCCCTTGGTGGTGACATAAACATCACGAACGAGAGGCTGTTCAATTTCTTGTGGGTTGCGTTTAAATTCTCGAAGGGCGGTGTGGAATAAAGCAATCTCTTTTTGAAGAAATGGTATTGTACCAACACTGGCTAGATATAGTGGCACGCCTAGACGGGCAACGCGCCTTATGGCTGGCTCTTGATAAGCCCCGATCCAAATGGGAATCGGTTTTTGAACTGGCTTTGGAGTTACATTTAGGTTTTTAATTTTATAGTACCTTCCTTCAAAGTTAAATGCTTCGCCTTTCCAACTTTTCTCTAGTATTTCAATACCTTCTTCCATCCGTCCTTTCCTATCTCTAAGGGACACACCAAACCCATCAAACTCCTCTTGCCGATATCCCAATCCAAGGCCCAGGATCAAGCGTCCTCCTGAGATAATATCTACGACTGCTGCATCTTCAGCTAACTTGATTGGATTATGAAGAGGTAAAAGCAAGACCCCAGTACCGATAAGTATTTTCCGTGTGCGAGCGGCTATAGCAGCCGCTGTTATGAGTAAAGATGGGCAATATCCATCATCTATAAAGTGATGTTCAGTTAGCCAGGCTGAGTCAAATCCGAGTTCCTCAGCTAAACTGACCTGTTCTAACATTTCTGCATATAATTGCTTGTGCGGGATAGGATTATGTGGTGGTGATTGTAAACTGTAGTATCCGATACCAAACCTCATTCTGTTTCTTCTCCTTTTCTTTAGAGGTTGGGATACACTATTCCAATTATTATGCAGAATTGGGAATTATTGTCTAATGTGAGGGTAATAAAGGAAGGCTGGCTTTTTAGGTAAAAGCCAGCCCTGAATTTCTAAAGGTTAATTTTTAAACATTAAAGGATGAGCCACAGCCGCAGGAGCCTTTAGCATTCGGGTTCTTGATTGCAAAGCCCGTACCACTTAGACCATCGGAATAGTCAAGTATAGCTCCACTGAGATAAGGTAAGCTCATCTCATCAACTGCTACCTTGATACCATCCATCTCAAATACCTTATCTGTATCCTCAGTCGTGTCATCAAATCCCATTTCGTAAGAGAATCCTGAACATCCGCCAGGAACCACACGAACCCTAAGAACAGCATTAGGTATATCTTCACCCTCTAAAAGTCGCTTTATCTCGCTGACAGCTTTTGCACTTACCTCTAACATCTTGGCTACCTCCTTTTCAATTATTTCTTTATTTCTTATTATTATACGCATTAATAAATACAATAGCAATCCCTAATAAAAATACAACCGAGTTCAAGAGTACGGATCTTTTATGTAGTGTATTAAACCTGTTATGTAATTCACTGTGCCTGGGGGAGTCTTTGGTTAAGCTTCTCATCTCAGTTCTTATTTCTAATGTTTGAGGCCTTATCACTGCTCCGGCATATATTGCAAGTCCGAGCATAATTGCCAGTATTACTACTCTCAATAAATACAACATTGTTGACGAATGGCTTCCAGTTAACCAGGAGAGAAGGGAGGTAGCGATGGCAACCACTCCACATACATAGGATATAAGATAGTATTTGGGGAAAATATCCGTAACCAAATCACCTGCCAACTGCTTTGGAAGCACTTTAAAGATACTCGGTGCTGCAGAAAAAGAGAAAAAGAATATACTTCCTATCCAAAAGACTAAGGAAAGGAGATACAGGAATCTTAGAATGACTTGCATTATTTAATTCGTCTGATTCTAGTTTACTTAATTATACCAACTTAGAACAAAAGTCGAAGATAGTAAATAGTAATACACTACTTAGTATTGTCCTTTGCTCACCTGAAATTATTTAAGGCAAAAAGTCATAGATTGGAGGGGATACTAGTAAGCCATAGTTGCCAACACTATTAAATCGGTATAAAGTCAAACGTTGACCCTGTAATTTCACTCTAGAGGTAATAGATAAAACGACTCGATGAAATGGCGAATTCTAGTACTGCTTTCAATTGCAGAGTTACTGGGTATGGCATTATGGTTTTCTGCCTCTTCAATTACTCCCGCTTTAGAAGTCGAATGGCAACTGAGCGATTCAGGTAAAGCATGGTTGACTATGTCAGTTCAGTTCGGGTTTGTAGTTGGCGCATTTTTAAGCGCCCTTCTGAATGTGTCTGACATTTTTAATGCCCGTTATGTATTTTCATTAAGTGCGTTTATTGGTGCAATCTTTAACGGCGCAATCGGCTTGTTTGTAAACAGTATAGAACCTGTGCTCGTTCTTCGTTTTTTGACGGGGGTTTGTCTTGTGGGTGTGTACCCACTAGGTATGAAAATCATGGCCTCTTGGTTTAAGCTGGATCGAGGTATGGCTATAGGTGTCTTGGTAGGTGCATTAACTGTTGGCTCTGCCTCACCACATTTATTAAAAATTCTTGGAAGCCCCGATTGGCGCGAGCTTATGCTAACAGCTTCGATGTTAGCTATTATCGCTAGTTTAATCTGTTTAATATTTGTAAAAGATGGTCCTTATTATAACCAGGGAGCAACATTCGATTGGCGTTACATAGGTAGGTCTTTAGGTAATCAAGGAGTAAGGTTGGCTAATTCTGGTTATCTGGGACATATGTGGGAGCTATATGCTGTATGGACATGGATACCTATTTTTCTTTTTGAAAGTTTTAAAAATAGTTGTATAGCAAATTCAGCAACCTGGTCAGCTCTTAGTTCATTTGCTGTCATCGGTGTAGGAGGAATCGGTTGTGTGCTTGCTGGAATTCTCGCAGATCGTTATGGTCGTACAACTATAACAATTGTTTCAATGGTCATTAGTGGCAGTTGCTGCATATTAGCTGGAATGCTTTTCGGTAACTATCCAATTGCTCTGTTTATTCTATGTCTAATCTGGGGCTTCACAGTTGTATCAGATTCTGCACAGTTTTCTGCAAGCATTACAGAATTAGGAGACCCTGATTACGTTGGTACCGCATTAACGTTACAAACATGTATGGGGTTTTTATTAACTATGGTTTCAATTCGTCTTATACCTGTTTTTGTCAATTGGCTTTCATGGCATTGGGCATTTTCGTTACTGGCTATTGGTCCTTTTTTCGGAGTATTATCAATGTATAGACTAAAGCGGCTACCCGTTTCCGCAAAAATTGGCGGTGAGAGAAAACAGAATAAGTTTTAAATTAAAAAACGCTTAATTAAAATTTTTTAACACATGATGAGATACATTCTATCACCTCTTTGTTATAGTCCCTGTGTTACCCATGTATGATAACTATACAAAAAATGTATTGAGTTTATTTCGTCATTATTGTATAATGGATGTTAAAGTTATAAATCTTTTTATGCAGGAGGTAAAAGATGGGGTATCATGTAGAAGGGCGTCTTTTAGAAGTATGCACATGTAATACGCTCTGCCCTTGCTGGGTAGGAGAGGATCCGGATCTGGGATACTGTGATGGTCTTCTGGGATGGCATGTGGATAAAGGAAACATAGAAGGGCTTGATGTGTCGGGCCGGGCCATTATCATGTTATGCCACATCCCTGGAAACATTCTTAAAGGGAATTGGTCTGTTCGTGTATATATAGATCAGAATGCTACAGAAAAGCAGAAAGAAGAGCTTTTGAAGGTTTGGTCAGGGAAACTCGGTGGACCTATTGCTGATATGGCAAAGCTGGTGGGAGAAATAGTATCTGTGGAAAAGGTTCCAATAATATTTGATATTAAGGGTGCTAGCGGAACGGTTAAAGTCGGGGATAATATTGAAGCTAAACTTTCACCGTTTAAGGGTGCAACTGGGAAAGATACAGCTTTATATGATACTATCTTCACAACAATACCAGGGTCTCCCGCACATGTAGGAAAGGCATCGTATTACAGAGTTAAGGTGCCGGGCTTCGATATTGATCTAAAGGGCCACAACGCAGTATCTGGTTCCTTCCGTTTTGAGGCTTGATTGAAGTTATAGGCATTAACAGATTTTAAAATTCTATCTGTAGGGATAATCATTTCCTAGAGTGTGAGGTCTATATACGTGTCAATGTTCAGGGGTTCGGCCCCACCTGCGGTCGAACGTACGGTATTGGTTTGCTCGGTTTTATTGCTCGTATTAGCTGCATGGATAGCCTTATGGGTTACAAATGATTCACTTCATGGACTAACTCATTTTCAACATATTGGACATCACCATGAGTCAACGCCCTCACTAGTGGTGCTATTCATTAGCGGTTGGACTGTGATGACTGTGGCAATGATGCTTCCAACTTCTCTTCCAGTAATAGCAACTTTCCACACCATCGCGGGTAGTAGAGAGGATCGCCTATTACTATTAATTCTTGTTATTATAGGCTACATCGGTATTTGGGTCCTATTCGGGGCTTTAGTTTATATCGTATATCTGTTATTGCAGTTAACACTGAGTGCTATCCCTTGGTTAAAGAATCATTTATTATTGGCGGGAAAACCTTGGATTCTAATCCTTGCGGGCGCTTTCCAATTTACCTCACTCAAATACCGCTGCCTCGACAAGTGCAGATCCCCTTTCAGTTTTGTTATCGAGCACTGGCAGGGTCGTAATTATCGTTGGCAGGCATTCCGCCTCGGTGTCGATCACGGGGTATTCTGTGTAGGTTGCTGCTGGGCGCTTATGTTGCTCATGTTCGTCGTTGGTGTTGGAAGCCTCGGTTGGATGTTTATTTTGGCTGTATTGATGGCGATCGAGAAGAATGTCCCATGGGGCCGTCGTATTAGCGCTCCGCTTGGAATTGTTCTAATTGGATGGGGTATTTTGCTACTCGCTTTATCCTGAACACAGTTTATGGCGAAAAGATTTCAGAGCCATACTCATTAATTAATTCTCCTTGAACATCCAACTGGAGAGGTGCTCAGATATCGGAGGATAGGTTAATATCAATGCCGATTTTAGTAAAGATAATAAGTTATTAACAGACTACCTTGTATGTTTTAACTGATTCAACAAAGAATTTGTTGTAATTGTTCACTGCACGGATTCCCGTGTGGGTTTTATGGAGACCCGCATAAGGAATGCACATGCTCTCCCGTTCAGATTCAAAAATATAGGGCGAAGGTTTCGGGCCCTCTACTTGACAGAATTGATATTCATATAGAGGTTCCAACTGTTAGGTACAGAGAACTCTCAAGCGAAACGGGGGGAGAGCCTTCTTCTGACATTAGAAAGCGCGTAAACCGTGCAAGAGAGATTCAGAAAAAGAGATTTCAGGGAGCAAGGATTCATTCAAACGCTCAGATGACTCCGAGATACGTGAAGAAATTCTCAAAACCTGATGAATCAGGGATAAAGCTTCTTGAGACTGCAGTAGATAGATTGGGACTGAGCGCTAGGGCTTATGACAGAATCTTAAAGGTTGCGCGCACTATTGCGGACCTTGATGAATCTGAGGAGGTCCGTTCACATCATGTTGCAGAAGCCATTCAATACAGGACACTTGATAGAAATCTGATTTAGTGGGAAAGCGGCTTGGAAGGCATCAAAAGTATCAATTCAGACAGTGAAAAAGGCTCTCTTTCTTTCTAACTCGATTTAAGTCGAGCCTTAAGTGTCCAGTAAGTTGACAAGATATTATACGCAGGGATATAATTTTAAACATGGCGTTTTAATTCTACCCGCCATTAATTCAGCATTCTAGGAGGGTAAACCCACGGCAAGTCAGCCAACTGTCCAACAGTTCATTTTGCTTCCTGCACGGGGTCTCCGTGCCACCACGCCGACTACAAGCGTGTTCTTCATATCGCTCACCAAGGCGTGGACTTCGGCCCCAGGGAGGACCTTTAAAGTACCCCAGGCACCAAAGATTAAAATGCGGGTCATCGATTCGATTGGCGAAGATAAGGCGAAGCTTGTTGAGTTGTCATCTGACTCGTTGCCAGCCCTTCGAGCACAATATCCTGGGTTAAGACTTGTTCCCATCGTCTATTACCGTCCGGCGGTTGCTCCGCGGCTCTCTGTCAAATTAAGTCCTAAAGCAGCGGGCAGGGTAGCTGTGAAGATCAGACTAAAAGTTGTTTCCAAAAAGGACGGCAGCCCGATTCCCGGGGCGGTGATAGTAGCGTTCACTGATTTTGCCAATCTGATTGGTGCTCAGGGAACGACCAATAGCAAGGGAGAAGTTAACCTGTCCTTAGGTGCAGCAAGCAAGAAGTTGGAGCGACTGTACGTCTATCCCGAAAAAGGCTTTTGGGGCGCGCTGAGAAAAAATCTCACGGTGGCCTCCGGAATGCAGATTGGGTTGGATCCTGTGGATCTGGCATTCACTGACGCCCTGCGGCATTTATACGGCCACTCGCCCGAGAACGCCGGCGAAGGTATCAGGGTGGCGGTGATTGACACGGGAATTGATACAGCGCACTCCGATCTCAATGTCCAAGGCGGTGTGAACACGGTGGTCGGCGAGGATCCAAATAGTTTTGGCGATAATGGCTTAGGTCACGGCACACACGTGGCAGGGATTATCGCGGCGTGTGGAATGCCACCTTCCGGCATTCGAGGTCTGGCACCAGCAGTGGTGCTGCACAGCTATCGGGTCTTTGGAGAGGAAAGTGACGAAGCCTCAAACTATGCCATCGTCAAAGCAATAGACCAGGCGGTGGAGGACGGTTGTGACCTGATCAACATGAGTCTTGGAGGCGGCAATCCCGACGATGCAACCAAGGATGCAATTGGGAATGCTTACGCTAAAGGCAGCTTGGTTATTGTTGCAGCCGGTAACGATTACCGCGCTCCGGTTAGTTTCCCCGCCTCTTACTCGCTATCTATTGCCATCTCGGCTATGGGTCGCAAGGGGACGTTTCCCAAGGACTCGACGGAAACAGGGGATGTAGCGTCGCCTTATGGAAATGACAATAAGAACTTCCTCGCTGCGTTCTCGAACGTCGGTCCGGAGATCGATCTGACGGGGCCCGGTGTAGGTATCATTTCGACAGTCCCTGGAGGATATACTCCAATGAGTGGGACTTCAATGGCCTGTCCAGCAGTGACTGGCCTGGCGGCGAAGATGCTGTCGGTACGTGCAGGTATTCTTAGCATGAGCCGCGATCAGGCTCGGTCAGATGCAATGGCCCAGGCTCTATTGCAGACAGCGAGATCACTTGGCTTCGGACCGCTTTACGAAGGGCAAGGGCTTCTAAGATAGAGTGATGTTAATGAGTCGATTTATTTTGCGATACCGAGGAACAGGAGCCAAACCTGCTGGTGATGTCGAGCGCGTTCGTGCTTTACCTAGTGTAACCGTGCTCGATGACTCCTCACCGCGCATGTTGCTTGTCGAGGCGCCTCAGACAGAATTGAATGCACTGGTTGACTCTATGCCGGGATGGATCGTGACTCAGGAGCGGATGATTCCCTTGCCTGATACACGTCTAAAGCCTCGTCGGGATAAAAAAGGTGAATAAGCATGGAGAAGGAAAGCAGACAAGTTTCTTTCAGGTGTTTTGTTCAATCACACTCCGATAATTAAAATTCTGGTTAGGACCATCGAGCTTTACAATAAATCGATTCATTATATCTCTTCCTATAATCGGAAATTGGAGACTAGGATCGGGAAGCTCTAAAACTGGCATTTTGGGAGAAGAAAAACCACTAAATGATATATCTACGGCATATCGATAAGCATAACCTTTTCCTACTCCCTGTACCGGTCTCTTTCTTATTGGGCGTAGATCTAGGTTCTTAACAATTCCCTCTGGAATAAATGTTGCATCTGCACCTGTATCAATTAACGCAAACAATGATTCTGAGCGGCCCATCCACTTGAACTCCACTATAAGAGCTGGAGCTGGAGGATTAAATTCTTTATTTCCTATCTTAGTTACATAATTAATAACATATGGATATGGTGGCATGAGTTTCTATTATAAAAATGGAGTGACAAGTCTAATTTCTAATTCATCTTTCTCTGATACTCTATCAATGTAAACTGAGACGTCACCGAATTCCTGAAAGAACCTTCGGATCAAATTAATCTCATTATCATCAGAGTCCACAACCGTTCCATTATGTATAGCGACATATTTACCTCGGTATCCATGCTGTAGCAAATAATTTTTCTTTTTTTCGAAAGCTTCTTTCTCTTTTTCGAGCTCTTGTATTTTAGTGTCTTCCATCTCAAAATCTATCCTTTTTCTATCTTCCCCTAAAAATATTGGTCTACCAATTATTATTGGCTTTCTAGGTATTATCTGATCATATGATCTTTCTTCTTCTGAATAAATATAATGTTCTATTGGTGGCATTTCTTCACCTCCCATAATTTAATAAACATTTTTTTTCAATCATTGATGCAAATTCTTTAAGTTCATTTTCTTTTTCTTTATTATTTTTATCACTTCTCGTCAGTATTACTGTAGGTTTTATAGCTGGGGAAGGATCATGAGAAAATATAGCTTCCGTAATTTTGAACTCGGTGCGTGTTTCTTCATCAGTTTTAATTGCTTCTCTAACGTTTATTCTGAATATTGTGGATATCTTTAAGAGATCGTATCTAAAATACCTGTTTCCAATTATACAATCTATAAAAAGGCCGTCTTTGGTTATAACCAATATATTGAAAAGGCCATCTTTTTCATAAGATTCATGAATGGGAAAACTTACAAAAAAATCTTCTATATGCCTACCTTTTAGTACTTCTCCTAGTTTATACTCCTAACTTCTTTAAGATCTAATGATGGGTGGTATTTCCTAGTGCTTTTTTCTGCTTCTTTGATTAATTTTTCAAATAATCTTTCCATGCTATTAACCCAAATATACTATCACCTCTCTCTTTATATCAAAGATGAGCTAGGCTGTCAAGAGATTGTAGGTTTGCCTAAGACCAATAACATCACAGAGTATCCTCGGTTAATGATAATTCTTTTAATTTCTCTTGCAATTTTTCAAATGGAGTTCGACCAGCAAGAGAACCATGTGGTCTTTGAAAATTGTAGAAATTTTCCCATTGCTGGAGCTTCTCGTTAAAGAGCCCGGAGTTATCAATGACTACCCCTTCCATCATCTTGTAGAACTCTTCTTCATCGATTCGATGTGATCGTTCTACTTTTCCATTGAGTCTTGGAGTATTGGGTTTAATGTAGCGATGCCCAATACCTTTATCCAACAGATGCCAGTGGAATTGCGGACCAAATTCAGTTCCATTATCCGTTTGGATTGAATGAACAGGAAACGGCAATTTGGTGAGTGCGTAATCTATAAATTGGATAGAGTTTCTCTGATTGCACCGCTCATAAATTCTCAAGATTCTGATTCTGGTACAATCATCAATGGCTGTGTATTGATAGAGTCTCCTTTGGGGTATTACTCCAGGAATTGGCTCTAAGAATTTAACATCAACCTGAAGATAATGACCGGGAATAGGTTTTTCATATCTTTTGAATCTTTCTTTCAAGGGACGATGCCGCTGATTGGCTGGCAAACGATGCATTCCTAATCTCTTGAGAATTCTATAAATGCTGCTTTTTGTCATTCTGATGTCGTGATAGCGTTCGAGATACATTTGGATTTTAAATGGACCAAAGTAGTAATGCTGCCTAAGATACACAATTTTCTCAACGATCTGCGGCTTAGTGGCTCTGGGACTGTGATGCGGTCTTTTAGATCGATCCTTTAGTCCATCCAGACCATATTCTTGATAGCGATTCTACCAGAAATAGTAGGTTCTTCGAGCAATCCCATAATATCGACATGTTTTGGACACATTATGGGTAACTTCTTGGACATGGTGAAACCAAGAAAGCCTTAAATTATTTAATTTTTGCGCATATTGTTCTTGAGTCATGTGAGTATACCTCCAACCATCCTTAGTATACTCCATGTGTTACACATCTCTGGTAGTTCTATAATAAGGCCCTTTCGTTCACCTCACCACACGATAAGTGATGCTGGACTGATTGGAGGAGGGGCTGTGCCAAAGCCGGGTGAAGTAAGCCTTGCATATAACGGAGTTTTATTTCTGGATGAACTTCCAGAATTTAGAAAAAACGTCCTTGAGGTTATGCGTCAGCCACTTGAAGATGGAAGGGTGACAATATCAAGGGCGGCAACTTCAATTACGTATCGGTCAAGGTTTATCTTAGTTGCTGCGATGAATCCTTGTCCGTGTGGTTAAGTCATGATTTTTAATTCATAAATTTTTATAATCTTCAATCTTAGTAGATGGTATTGTTAGTCGTATTCCTTGATAAAGAAGCTAAATCTTGGGTATAGTTCTTTATGAAACAAAACACTCTCCTTATAATCGATTCAAGTGAAAATAATGCCGATCTCTATTATAGAACTAGGTTTTTTGTCCCTGATCCGGTTATTTTTATTGAACACGAGGGAAAAAGAATTCTCGTTCTTAGTGATCTTGAATTAGACAGGGGAAATAAAGAAGCCAACGTAGAGAAGGTTGTTTCTCTTTCCGAGTACAGGAAAAAACTTCCATCTAGGAAACGTATGTTATCGGGTATGACAGATATTGTAGATCTCGTTTTTAAAGAATTAAGAATAAAAAGGGCAGTTGTGCCTGGAAGATTTCCCATAAGATACGCAGATGAATTAAGAAAATTGGGATACAAAATCAGTTACAAAAAGGAAGAGCCGTTCTTCGAAGAACGTATAAAGAAAGCACCAGAAGAAATAAGATTTATAAGGGACTCTCTAAGAAAAACTGAAAAGGCTATGGATATAGCAATTAAGATGATCGCATCATCTGAAGTTCGAGGAGACAGACTTTATTTAAACGGTCGTGCTCTAACATCAGAGACTATAAAGGGTGAGATTAACGCTGAGCTGTCCAGGCTCGGTTGCGTTGCTTCACACACAATTGTTGCCTGCGGAATTCATTCCTCCATGCCTCATCATACCGGAGAAGGACCGCTTTTTGCCAGTCAGCCGATTGTGATTGATATATTTCCGAGATCTCAGGAGAGCGGGTATTTTGGAGATATGACAAGAACAGTGGTAAAGGGCGAGCCGTCTAAAGAGCTAGAGAAGATGTATCAGACGGTTCTTAAAGGTCAGAGACTCGGAATTAGCCTTATAAAACACGGGGCGAAG
Source organism: Candidatus Dadabacteria bacterium (assembly GCA_023250035.1). Taxonomy (GTDB): domain Bacteria; phylum Desulfobacterota_D; class UBA1144; order Nemesobacterales; family CSP1-2; genus CSP1-2. Next base: position 6,646 of record JAHFBK010000024.1, on the reverse strand, counting down.
GTAAAAGAGGTTCATGGAGCAATAGTAGATTTTTTTAGGAAATCTGGCTTCAAAACTGGGACAATAAATGGAAAGCAGCAGGGATTCATTCATTCTACAGGGCATGGGCTCGGACTAGAGATACATGAACCGCCTAGAGTGGGTTCTACTGAAGGTGTTCTTGAGGAAGGTAACGTGGTAACGGTTGAGCCTGGGCTTTATTATGAGAGATTGGGCGGTATAAGAATTGAGGATGTCGTGGTCGTAAAAAAAGGCGGATATATAAATCTCACTAAGTACCCTAAGAGATTTAGGATTTAATCAGCCACGAATTAACACGAATGGAAAAAAAGAAGGAGTCAAGATGCAAGATGCAGGATACAAGATATATCATGTATCATGCATCGTGTATCATTTATAAAAATTGGATACAGTTACTCACGGTCTTATCGGGGCTTTAGGTTCAAGGGCGGGGTTTTCTCAAAAAATTGGAAGAGTTGCGACGATTGCCTTTGTTATCGGTGCTGTTTTTCCCGATATTGATATTGTTGTATCAATATTCGGTCCTGAGTTTTCTCTAAGATACCATAGAGGAATAACCCATTCGGTAATCGCAGCACCATTTTTTGCTCTTATTCTTGGTGCGATAATATATCGCTTTTCTTCGTATAAAAACCTCAGAGTTCTAGCCTTGATGGTTGCTCTTGGTATCTATTCTCACATATTCTTCGATCTTATTACATCTTACGGAACAGTAATATTTGATCCCTTGAGCATAAAACGATATAGCTGGAATCTTGTGTTCATTCTTGATCCATTCATTACGCTTCCTGTTCTGGCAGGATTGGTTTGGTCTTGGAGAAGGAAGGAAACTGCACTCAGAGTTTCTATTGCTGTTTTCCTTTTTCTTGCGTTATATCTGCTTTTTTGCTTCTATAGCAGAGAAACAAATTTAAAAAGAATCACCGATTTTGCTAGAGCAAAGTCACTTGATGTAATAAAATCTTCAGTTTACCCGCGTCCGTTTGCACCTTTTTTATGGCTGGGTGTTATTGAAACCAAGGAGGCTTTCTACAGTGGAAATCTTAGTATTTTCAGTGGCGTAAATGATCTTAAAGAGATTCCAAAATCAGACGAAAATTCCTACATTAAACTTGCAAACAAACTTGACGAAGTCAAACTTTATCGCTGGTTTGCTGAGTTTCCTGTGTCATTTTATCAAAATGAAAATGGGAAACATGTTGTTGGGTTTTATGACTTGAGGTTTAGAATGCTACCGAACAGATTCCCCTTTTTATTAAAGGTTGTATTTAATAAAGATGGTTCTTTAAGTGGTATTTCTTTGAATGGGAGAAGCATTGAGGGTAAGTTTTAGTTAGGCGATTGATCTAATCATGTTTCAACATTGACCTACTTCTTTCATAAATTAATCCTGAGGTATAACCAATGAAAAAGAGCTTTGAAGATTTGGTGGAACTCTCTAAATTTCTAAGAAGCCCAGAAGGGTGTCCCTGGGACAGAGAGCAGACACTTAATACACTCAGAACTTTCATCTTAGAAGAGGCACACGAAGTGATTCAGGCAATTGAAATGAATGATATTGAAGAACTCAAAGAGGAGCTAGGGGATCTTCTTTATGAGATTTTATTTGCATCTCAAATATGTAACGAAGAGGGAAAATTCACTGTAGAAGACGTGGTTAATCAGCTTTATTACAAACTAGTCAGGCGTCATCCCCATGTGTTTGGAGAAGAAAAGGCAAAAGATGCAGAGGAAGCTGTTAAGAGATGGCATGGTGAAAAGTTGAAAGAAAAAACAAGAAAAAGAAATCTCCTTCAAATCCCGCGTTCCCTACCTGCTCTACTTCGCGCGCAAAGGGTAGGGGAAAAGGCCTCTCAAGTTGGCTTTGATTGGGAAAAAGCACAGGACGTTATAAAAAAGGTAAAAGAAGAGCTAGGGGAACTTCAAAAAGCAATCCAAACTAATGAGCAAAATTTGATAGAAAAAGAATGGGGAGATTTGATCTTCTCATTAGTGAACCTTGCAAGGTTTTTGAAAATAGATGCTGAGGTCTCAGCGCATAAGGCAATTGACGTATTTATAGAGAGATTTCAGAGGATTGAAGAGAAGGCAAAAGAGAGGGATAAAAGTCTATCCGAACTTACACTCAAAGAGATGGATGAGTTGTGGGAGGAAGTGAAAAAGGAGGATTTATAGTGTGAGGGGTAGGGGCGAATCTTGCATTCGCCCTATTCTTTTGGGCAACCGCAAAGGTTGCCCCTACAATCATGACAGCAATTTAGAAGCTTAACCATAGTTGTTCTCTAATACCATTCCTATCAGTTTCCACCCTTCATCTACAAAAACACCTGTAGTGGAAGCTGATTTCTCGGAAAATACCCTATTATTGTCCTTTACACTCCCGTCCTTTGAACTAAACAACGCAAAGGGTACTGGTTCGTTTATGTGAGTTTTTAGTTCAATTGGGGTTGGGTGGTCTGACAGGAGAAGAATTTTATAATCATTGAATCTCTTCATCCCCTCTAGTACTGGACCTATTACACGGCTATCAAAATCCTCGATTGCACGTATTTTCAAATCAACTTTTCCTTCATGTCCTGTTTCATCTGTGGCCTCGATGTGTATCATTACAAGATCAACTTCATCTAGCGCACGAAGGGCGTATTCAACCTTTCCCTGATAGTTTGTATCAAGATAACCTGTGGCACCAGGTACATTTATTACCCGAAGCCCAGCATATACGCCTATACCTTTCACTAAATCCACTGCTGATATGACCGCGCCTTCAATACCGTAAAGCTCTTTAAATCTTGGCATCTTTGGTGCTCTTCCCTGTCCCCAAAGCCAGATACTTGTAGCGGGATTTTTCCCCTGATTTATTCTCTTGTGATTTATAGGATGCTGTGTTAAAAGCTTTCTGGATTTTTCAATAAGATACTTAAGCTTGTTTGCCCCTTCACCACTTGGCAGGTAAGACATAATCTCTCTACCAGAAATATCATGTGGTGGAGTCGTTTTCATCTTATCAATACCGCCGTGCCATACCATAAGGTGCCGATAACTCACGCCCGGATAAAATTTTACTTCGTCATCTTCTAATTCTTTCCTTATATCTAGGATAATTTCCCTAGCCTCTTCGGTTGTGATGTGTCCAGCGCTATAATCCTCCATTATTGTATTTCCATTTGAATCCTTAAGCGTGACGAGGTTGCATCTGAATGTAACATCCGACATCCCTACACTTACGCCGATGCTCGCTGCTTCAAGCGGAGACCTTCCTGTGTAGTAAATTTTCGGATTGTATCCAAGCACGCTTAGATTACCTACATCGCTCCCTGGAGGTAGTCCATCGGGTATGGTTTTTACCAATCCAAAAACGCTCCTTTTTGCTAGTTCATCCATGTTTGGAGTGTTAGCAGTCTCAAGAGGAGTTTTACCTCCGAGCTCGGGTATAGGGTGATCTGGCATTCCATCGCCTTGAAATATCACGATTTTCATAGGGATAAAAGATTAAATGCTTTTAGAATATATATCAACAAAAATCTGGATAGGAACTTCTTTTACCTTATGATAATTATGTGATATCTAGTCATTTAAGTAGATAAATTGACTGCTCTGATTTCAGGGCAACGGGGATACAAAAGGAAAGAGTAAAAGCTAAAAATATAATCAGTGAAAGCTCGGTAACAGCTAACTGAGTTTTCAAAGCCTAAATCTGGATTTCATTTCAATTCAATTCCTCCCTCATAAAAACTACCTTTTATTCCCTCCTTAAGTTATTCCTGAAGTAGGATAAGTAGTGTAAAAATATAAGATGAGATGTCATCGAGGAGGGAGATTATGGAAAGAAGAGTGTAAGGCCTCTATTTTTTACATAGGTGTTATAGCTTTTTTGTTTTCTTCACCAAAATCTTTTTAAGGAGGTAAAATACCATGAAGAAGGTATTTCTTGTTTTTGTATTGTTTTGGCTAATTGGTGTGGTGTCGTGGACGAGTCAAACATATGCCGCGCCCAACTGTAAATCAGTAGCAAATAATCTTGATATTTGTACAGATAATTTGAATCAGTGCACCGCTGATTTAGGCACATGCAATGGTAGTCTTGGGACGTGTAACACTGATCTGAACACCTGTAACACCAATTTTGGGACGTGTAGCGCTGATCTAGGCACCTGCAATGGTGATTTAACTACGTGCAATGCTGATCTATCTACGAGCCAAGCTAACTTAACTACGTGCAATGCCGACCTAGCCACCTGCAACGCTGACCTTGCTACATGTGTAGCTGAGAGTCAAATCTTCCCTGGTGACGGATATGGCAATCCCGATGCGTTTGGCGTATCCGGCCATGGACCGGCGTTGAGTTATACGGACAACGGGGACGGCACCTTCACAGATAACAATACCGGGTTTATGTGGGAGAAAAAGGATGATGCTAGTGGAGTCCATGACAAGGACAACACCTATAGATGGAGTGCAACGGGCTCCCTTCCAGACGGTACGCTTTTTACGGATTTTCTCGCCAAATTGAACAACACATGTGATGGGGCCGGAACTACTTCCTGTACCACAGATGCGGATTGCACAGGGCTATGCGGATTAGCAGGTCATCGTGATTGGCGTATTCCGAATGTAAAAGAGCTACAAAGCATAGTGAATTATAGTACATTTAGTCCAGCTTCCAGCGTGCCCGGCCTCAATAGCGCATCCTTCTGCTGGGCTGCTACTACGAACGCCTTTAATATCAATAGCGCGTGGCTCGTCAATCCCGGCAATGGGGACGTCTTCAGAAGCGGCAGTAAGGGCGACTTCACCTTCGCCCGTGCAGCACGTCCATGACTGTGGTTGGTTATTTGATGATTTGAATATTTGATCATTTGATCTTGGGGTTGGGGGGCAATGGTATTAAGTTAAGGCGTACCCCAAAGTGTCATTTGAAATCCCCCTTAGTCTCCCTTTTGCTCCCCTTTTCTCCCCTTTTCTTAAAGGGGAGTTAGAGGGGATTTTTCACTCTTTTCTCAAAGGAGGGTTAGGGAGGATTAAGTTCCACCTTTTCTAATTGTGGTGTTATATTTTAGACAGATGCTTTATTACAACAAAAACCTTAAATCCCTTGCTCGTGAACTGAGAAAAAATATGACAGATGCTGAGAAGCTACTTTGGTCAAAAGTTCGACGCAAACAGTTTAGGGGGCATCAATTTTACAGGCAAAGAATTATAGGAAACTATATTGTTGATTTCTATTGTCCAAAGTCTAAATTGGTTATAGAAATTGACGGAGGGCAACATTATTCTGAAGTGGGGGTGGATACAGATAGGCTTCGAGATAATTATATAACCGATCTAGGGTTAAGGGTTTTACGTTTCACGAATCTGGATGTGTTACAAAATATAGAAGGAATATTGGAGCATATCAATGAAAATTTGAAATCCCCCTAAATCCCCCTTTACAAAGGGGGAAATTAAATTTTCTATACTTTTTAGGTGGATTAAGGTAGTTATAATAAATTATACAACCATTCTAACCATCTGCATTATGGTCAAGCATTAAGAATGTGACACACCCCTTTTACACACATTTGCTAAGAAAGGGTTTCGTTTCCTTTTATTTAATATTGCCTTATGGATACCGGATTAAAACATTCAGGTATGACAGATAAATGAAGTGTCATTCCCAGATGTGTTTACTGGGAATCCAAATCTTATGGATGCCCGATTACAGCATTCGGGCATGACAATTATAGACCCTGAAACTCAAAGTAACCCAGGGGTGTCATCCTCTACACTTCGACGAGCCCAAGACATGCCATTCGACAAGGCATATGTTGAGCCTGCCTGTCATGAGCCCTTCGGCATTACTCAGGACAGGCTTGTCGAATGGTCGAACTGCTCACGACGAAGTCAGGTTACCAGAAAAAACAGATGTACTTTTATTGACAAAAACTTGGATTAGTGATAGTAATAAGCATCGGTTTGGCGAAGTGACGAACGCGCTGACTTTGTTCCAAGAATAAATACTTGCGTCTGTCTACAGGTATTTTTTGCATTCAAAAAGGAGAAAAGGATGCCGAGGATTGATAACGGGCACTGGTTATTGTCTAGTATACAGGTGTTCTTAGTAATAATTACTCTTGGGTTTACGGCATGCGTGCAAAATCTACCTGAGCTTAACCCAATGAAATATGCCTCTCCTGCACCCGGGGAGCAATGGAAGCCTCCACCAGATCAGGAGAATGCGCAACTTTCTTCGGAGAAGTTACCCGGTATCCCTGCAGACCTTGAACCATATGCCAGTAAATTAAACTTATCTCAGCTAGTAGATGTTGCCCTCAGAGACAGTCCAGAAACCCGTCAGGCTTGGGAGCAGGCAAGGGCGGCTGCTGCGGCATGGGCTGTGGCACGTGGGAGCTACTATCCTACAATCAGCGGTACTGGTACTTTTGGACAGGGCAAGGGCGGACAAACTAAAGGAGTTGGTTCCTTTAACGAGACTCTTGGTGAAGGGAGCCTAGCCCTTAATTATCTTCTACTCGATTTTGGCGGGCGTAGCGCCACAGTAGAGGCAGCCAGGCAAGCACTGATAAATGCTAACTGGAGCCATAACCAATCTATCCAAGATGTCCTTCGCGATGTGGCTAAGGGCTAC
>JAHFBK010000023.1 GCA_023250035.1 Candidatus Dadabacteria bacterium | reverse complement strand
TAGGAAAGCTGCAACAGATGTTTTAAACCTGCTTGGTCTTAAAATGGTGCAGGACGATGAGATGAGGATTATTCATATAAAGCGAAGAGCCTCAGAAGAGGACAAAGAAGAATTACTTAAACAGTACATATGGGGATAGGTTTTGGAATTTCACCTCGATAACATTAGAAGAATAACCCAATATTTATCTCAGAAGCTAGTAATTCAAACAAAGACAAAATGAAACTCGCTGATTTATTTGATCACTTTATTATTGATCTAGATGGTGTGGTATATATTGGGGATAAGCCCACAGATGGAGCTATAGAAACACTTGCAACGCTTAGAAGACTAGGAAAGACGGTGATCTTCCTTACAAATGACCCAAGAGGCTCATGTCGCGATTATTCACATAAGCTAAATAATATGGGAATCCCTGCAACCCCCCAAGATATAATTACATCGGGAATGGCTATTGCACACTACCTCAAAAAACACTATCAACTAAATCATAAGAAGGCATACGTCGTTGGAAGTCAAGCCTTAAAAGAGGAAATAGAACAGATAGGGCTCATACTCACTCAAGGTGAAGAGGCTAAAAGATCAGACTTTGTCATCGTAGGGGGACATCAAGGATTTAATTACGAGGAGATGAAGATTGCAACGCTGGCAATAAGAAATGGAGCGCACTTCTTTGCAACAAATAGAGACCCTGTTTTCCCCACCCCTGAGGGACTCGTGCCAGCCACTGGAGCCATACTTGCATCAATTGAGTACGCCACAGGGAAAAAAGCAACTATAGTCGGAAAGCCAGAGGTTATAATATTTGAAGTGGCAAAAGAATTCCTTTCTTCCCACGAGAAAGTCGCAATCATTGGAGATAGACTTGATACCGACATCCTAGGGGGAAAACGCGCAGGTATTACTACTATTTTCGCCCTTTCCGGCTCTATAGATCAAGATGCACTTTCTAAATCAGACATTATCCCTGATTATGTTATTAATGATCTAAGAGATTTGTTAAAAGAGGAATGATGAGACACTTTCTTTAGAAGAATAGTTTTTAAGAAGAGAATGTTTGAGGAGTTGGTGGAGAGCAATTAATGTTAAGTTATTTTACCCTTCCAATTTTAGATTCTCCTATTCTACCGGAACAAAGAACTCGCCTTTTAAAGCCATTTCTGGCTAAATGTTACGAAAAACTTAGAACGATTTCCCCACAATTTTCTCAACTGCCTTTGACTTTGATTCTAAAGCTTTGGGATACAGAGGATTCTACATTCAGCCATAGTGAATTCGATGAAATACGATCAATAGTGAATTCTTATGGGATCGAGGGAGAAAAATTGAGAAGTGAGTTACTTACTGAACTAAATCAAATTCTTAAAGAGGATTCTCATCTCTCAGTTTGCTGTGGTGGGGAACCATTAAATTTTACAACAGCTATTGATATGTTTTATCTAGATCATCTCATAAGTCTTTCTCATCGTATAAACCTTACGGAGAGTCAAGTTAAAAGTATTTACGACTCATTCGAAAACCTCCTCTATGCAGGAGAGTATAAAAGAATTGCTTATTTCCACCTTTTTAATTTTGAAATAGAAAGCAGTGAAGAACTTAATTTTGATAATTGGACAATAGAGACCGTTCCTCAATACTATATTCCTTATATTCTTGGTGAGACTACACCCTTTAGCCGGCTGCATCCACCTAATCTTGGCAATTATTTCTTAGTTTATAAGGATTCCGAATCCCCTAACGATATACTAAATTGGTTAAACTCTAAATATGAGGAGGCTCTGGAAATACTAGGTTTATTTCAATACTTTAAGGACGGAGTTATTCACATTGATTACTATACTGCTCACTTTCGACCTAATTGGGTAAACCTTATCTGGAGAATGGGGATTTTCTTTTTTGGAAGAATTCGACATAATCCTATAGAACCGAAATACAAGATTCTGAAAGAAGAAATTCCCAAAGTTCAAAAGTACTGGAACTCCTATAAAAAGAATCACGACCGATTTCTACAACTTCCCTCTTCAGAGTTAGGAAAGACTATTCAACGAGCAGGACGCCATTTTTCAAACTATCACTCCAAGGAAATGAAAGAAGAACAATTCATAGATCTTATAATTGCACTTGAGTCACTCTTTACACCTGCGACACAAGAGGTTACTTATCGTATAAGCCAGTATGCGGGAGTCTTTCTTGGTGATCAGAATGAGGGATATAAGATATATGAATTCATTAAGGAAATGCTCTCAAAGCGTGGCAAACTTTTTCATGGACAATATGCTATAAAAAAGCTTATAGGAGGCCAGTTTTTATCGGATGAAGAAATTAAAAATTTTGCATCTTATATTCGTCGTGCTATTCTGGGGTTTATTATTCTTCACCTCAGGGGGGAGAATAAGCGGGAGGAAATACTTAAAAAACTTGAGATGGCTATTTTTAATCCTGAAATAGGGGAAGATATTAGAAAAAACGCTAATCCGGACAACTTTGTAAATGAGATGACTGTGAAATAAAATAAGCTAGGTATCCTGCAGAGAAGCAACCTAGCCTATGTGAGTTATATACATGGGTAAAATGACCAACCGCGAATTATTTCAAGATTAACTAATATACCTAAAAATTTATTTCACATGAAAGTATTTCATATGATTCAACATGCCATTTATTTTTGGATTTCTCAGCTACACACTTTAGATGTACAATTATTTCATCCCCACAAAATGGTCTTTCCGAATCTGTGTCTCCTGATAAACTAATCTCTGCTTCAAATTCAATTCCACCATCCTCATTAAAATTTGCATTTAATATCTCATAATCATCGAGACCGTATCCAAAAGCATTAGTTTGGGCTATCTTGCTTGTTACTTCATCGTCGCTATTAACTAAATCTGCAGCTAAATCATACATTAAAAATTCTATAATGTGATAAGGTTTTATCTTTGGGAAAGCTTTTTTGCGTTTCTCTCTAGCGTATTGAAATTCCACTATGTCTTTAGCAATATTTATCGACGTTTCACTGACTTTAACATCTAAATACGTTGCTGAAAATTCGAGAAATCGCTCTAAAGTGTACATATGAAATAATTCTACTCCTGCAACACGATTTATTTCGCTATTTAACTCTGGTCTGGGGCCTAATGTTTTTCCACCAACAATCCACCACCAATCTTGTTTTATGTCATCCGTTAACAAAATAATATGTTTTAAATTTTTAGCCTTCGCCTCATTCAAAATTTGTTTCCAAATTAAGAGATCTCCATACAATCTTTTATATTTTATACCACCATATTCGTAGTCATAACTGCCTTCTTTTTTATCAGTTGTATCAATATAGCCTGGTGGTATTTGATTTTGATATCGTACTTCACCCTCAGAATATATTTCATCTACCTCTTTTTGGTCCGATGGAGGTGAACCGATTTTCCCTTCGAGAAGTTCATCAATCTTCTCACGAATAATATCGTAATCATTGACATCGGCTTGTTTTTTTTGAATTTCTTCCAACTCATTTGCAAACGATCTAATTAATTCATCAAATCTTTTTTGAAATGAATCTGGTTTTATCAAGGAATGACGTTTTTTTAATTGGAGACTATCTAATTTATTAAATATTTCTATAGACTTGTTAAAGACTTCTCTAACTTGAACAAATGTTTTCTTCTGCTCATGGATTATTTGGGGGCGATTTCTTTGAAACTCTAAAGCTGCTTGATGGGGCATCCACAACCTGCCTTTCACCTTAGACAGAACTTTTATAAGTTCATTACGTACTTCTTCAGGTAGTCGATAAAGGTTGCACAAGATATTAGCATCAATAACAAAACTGCAACTATTCCACAAAATTTTGAATTCTTCATCACTAAGTCTGTAATAGCCAAAAAACTGTGCTTTCATTAGATGTACTCTAAAAGAATCTCAAAAGAATTAAAAATGTTAACTGATTAAATATACAGAAATATTTAAAAAAGCACATCTTTATTTCTTCGCAGCCCGAGCTGAATTTCACTATTTAATAAAGTTACTAATTATCATAAGTTAGATGATCTACATAGTCAGACAGCTTAAGCAAATAACTGCGTATTCTCTCCATAAACAAACAATAAGCCTTAAAACGAAAAAATTGTTGGATGTAGATAGATAAACTATGATAAAATCATATGAGATATTAGGAATTAGTTTTGTGGAGCCATTTGAATATTTAAAGAATTATAAAGAAAGGAGAATAATAAAATGAAAAATATAGCTATTAGTGTATTAATTCTATTTACTTTATTCAATCTGGCTGGACTATCTGAAGAAACAGAAACCCCAAATACTATTACTATGGTTCAACACCCTGAGTGGTACATAAAGATCACTGACTGGTCTTTTTATGCTACAAGGGGTGTAGCCATTATCCATCATGTTACGATTGAAAATACTAGTGATATATCCTATAAAAACGTCGAGGTAAGAGTACATTATTATTCTACTTCGGCTTCTAACTATGGTACTGAAATAGGCAATGAAACAGGGGTCTTAAAAGTAGTCTTACCGCCACACAGCAAGAACACTTATTTAGAGGGTGGAGCAGTTTTCGGTGCAGGTTCCAGTCTTTTCAATGCAGATAATATAGAAGTTTTAGGGGCTGTACCCGTAAATGGATTCCAAGAGAAACCAGCTTATCCCCGATTAACCTTATGACCTGGGCGACTATTTAGCATAACTAATGTAGGGGCGGGGTGACCCCGCCCCTACTATTTGGAATATACGAGGGGAGTGTTTGTAAAGTTTAAAAATCCTACCTTATATGTAATAGGAATTTTAAACCTTTAAACTCTGAGGATAAAATGACTTTCCCTGAGGTGGTTAAATGAGCGATATTTCACCCTAAACCGTAGCAATTTCCTTAGCAATGAAGAGGCTCGACTATGATGACTTTTCGTAACCTATTGTTTTCATTGGCTCCGGCGGAGGGATTCGAACTCCTGACCCAGTGGTTAACAGCCACTCGCTCTGCCGACTGAGCTACGCCGGATTTTATTTTTTTATTCTTCTTTACCGGAGTCACATTTAATTTAAACCTTTGATAAAAATGTTGCACCCTCTTTTTCTGTTCTAACTTTTTCATGTCTTAGTACTTTAATATATCAACTAAAGGCGCACAGCTAAATATTCAGCGGATGCATCTTTAAGAATGCATCAAAGCTAACATATGAGATAAGCAGAGTTAATCACGTTTGATTTTTTATATATAAATCGTATACTATTATACAAGTATATAATTATACTAATAGTTGGAGGTGAAATAATGGGAACTGTAAACGTTCGGATTCCTGAGGAGAAAAGGGATACGCTAAAAATTATTGCAACTATAGAAAAGAGAGATATGAAGGACATTCTCACTGAGCTTGTAGACGATTATATTGAGCGGCATAAAGAGACCCTAGAGATTCTCTCTAATCCCAGGTGGGAAGAAATGATTAAGAAAGGGAAAAAGGAAGTTGCAGAAGGAATAAAAGGAAAATCCCTACATGATTTGGAAGATTGAGATTAAGCCTACTGCTGAGAAGTATTATCGAAAGCTTGATAATAAAACAAGAGGTAGGATAAAAGAAGCCTTACTCAAATTGGAAAAAAGCGATAATCCCTTACTTCAAGAAAATGTTAGAGCCTTAACAGGGAAACTAAAAGGGGACTACCGTCTAAGGGTTGGAGACATGAGAATTTTATTTACACCTGATAGACAAAGAAGAGTAATTTATGTATATGCAATACTGCCAAGAGCAGGAGCATATAAGAATTAATGTAACTATACGAGATACTTAAGGGAAATTTGGCTCCGGCGGAGGGATTCGAACCCCCGACCTGGTGGTTAACAGCCACTCGCTCTGCCGACTGAGCTACGCCGGATTTGTTTTTCTATTAAGCTCCCAACCGGAGCCAGAATAAATTTAAATTGAACCTTCGATTGAGTCAAGTCGAGTAGGGGCGAACCTCGTGTTCGCCGTTTGAAATAGCCCGACATCTCACAGCCCGGAAAGGACAATCACAAGGATTGCCCCTACTTTACCATCCGAATCTTTGGAATCGCCTCTTTTAGATTTCCCGATCCCGATTTTTCAAATGACTTTAAAAAATTATCTACATCCGACAAGAAAGCTCTAACATCCACGTCCAGAAATATAGGTTCAAATTCCTTTAGTCTCTTATAACTTCTCCTTAGATAATTAACTGTCCCTTTATAGTTTTCATATTCTAGATGATAAAAGGCAACTGCAGAGTGAATCAACCCTTTAAGGAATTCCTTTTCCCTTCCCTTCTCTTTCTTCCATAGCTCTTCAAGAAACTCGTGGCACTCGAAGTAAAAACCTCCATTAAATAGGAGGACACCCTTTTTTATCTCTCCTACGATTCCAACTTTGAATGCTTCTTTTTTGGAATATAAGCTAGAGATAAAATCCCAGTAAAGTCTAGATTTATTACAGATGCCGCTAAGCTGTCTCTCAAACCTGCTTTTAAGTTTAATGTAATTCTCAGAATCAATTTCAAAAATAGTATGAAAATTTAATCCCTTAGAAACCCCTTCCCTATTATGCTGTAACCAAAGTATATCCTTTTCATGATTCAATAATTCCGTGAGTCTAATTCTATTCTTACTCTTTTCCTTCATAAATTGGCAGAACCGGAAAATTATGTAAAGTGCTGCGGACATCTCTCTAGCCTTAAGTGAAAGAATAAGAAACTCGCTTAATGTGTTCCGAATCTCAACCTCTATCTTGCTTCTTCTTCTCATCGAATAGAAGATTATCAGAAGAACTATTAACGTTGAAGAGACCAAATACTCAAAGTATAATTATAGAGAATATTCAACAATTATTTATGTAGTAATAGAAATCAACCATGTCACAAGTAAAAGAAGACGTAGAAGAAGAAAAAAAAGAATACTTGAATAAATCACTTCCCGCTCCTACAACCTCTATGGAGCATTATCTGGCTGAGTTAAGCAACTATCCTATTCTAAGTAGGGAAGAAGAATATAAGCTTGCAATGAGGTATAGAAAAAAAAGGGATTTAGACTCGGCAAGAAAGCTTATTACTTCTAACTTAAGGTTCGTTGTAAAGATTACAAATGAATATAGGAACTACGGTTTGAACCCAATGGATTTAATTCAGGAAGGAAATATCGGGCTAATGCAAGCTGTAAAGAGGTTCGACCCGACAAAGGGTTATCGTCTAATTTCTTATGCTGTGTGGTGGATAAGGGCTTACATACAGAATTACATCATCAAAAGCTGGAGTCTTGTAAAAGTTGGAACCACTCAGGCACAAAGAAAGCTCTTCTATAAACTACGCTCCGAGAAGCAAAAGATGGACATCGGAGATATAACCTTAAGTTCTGAGGATTATAAAAATCTGGCTAAAGAGCTTGGCGTTTCAGATCAAGCAGTCATTGAAATGGATCAGAGGATGGGAAGCAAAGATTTATCGCTTGATGCAGAAATTAATGGAGACGGAGAGATAACCCACCTCGATTTCCTTGTGGACGACTTATCAAATCAGGAAGAGCTAGTCACTAGGGCACAAGAGGAAGATGAGGTCAAAAAGGGATTAGAAACCGCCCTAAAATCTTTAAAAGAAAGAGAGAGGTTTGTAATAGAGAACAGGATTCTCAATGATACTCCCTTAACCCTAGAAGAACTGGGAAAGAAACTTAACCTTTCGAGAGAGCGGGTAAGGCAGATTGAAAATACGGCTTTAAAAAAGATAAAAACTGTTTTAGAAAAAAAGGGAGTGACACAAGGACAGTCTGATTAATTCACTGTAAGATCCTACTTACAATCTCAAATATCTTTCTCAATGCTTCCTCAAGTTTCTCAGGCTTATTGCCGCCTGCCTGAGCCATATCAGGTTTTCCACCGCCTGCACCATCAATAAGCGTCGCAAGCTCTTTTACTATATTTCCGGCATGGAACCTTTTACTTAAATCCTTGGTAACACCAACCAAAATATAAGCCTTGCCATCGCTTCCGCTTCCAAGTACAGCAAGCCCGGGCTTAAGTTTTTCCCTTATCTCATCCCATATCTTCCTGAGCTCATCAGGACCGACATCAGAAACCTGAGCGGAAAGAACCTTTATTCCTTTTATTTCCTTTACATTATCAAGTATTGATTTTGATTTCTCGCCCATAACCTTGTCTTTAAAGGACTCTAGTTCCTTCTTTAGTTTTTCATTTTCTTCAACCATTCTTTTCAGCCTTGATATTAAATCTGATTGATTTACCCTCAATATATTAGAAGCCTCAATAAGGGTCTCCTCCTGTTTTCTAATGAACCTCCAAGCAGATTCCCCAGCAAATGCTTCGATCCTTCTGACCCCAGCAGATGAAGCGGTTTCGCCAACCAATTTAAAAAGTCCGACCTCTCCCGTTGTATGAAGATGAGTCCCACCACATAACTCCTTGCTATACTCACCAATACTAACAACCCGTACCCTGTCTCCGTATTTTTCCTCAAATATAGCCGTTGCACCGCTTTTTATAGCCTCTTCATATGGCACGTCAACCTGTGTTATTACCCTGTCATCACACCTAACCCTATTATTTATAATGTCCTCAATTCTGCAGACAGTATTATCATCAATTGATGAAAAGTGGGTGAAATCAAACCTTAGTCTCTCAGGCGCTACAAGAGATCCAGCCTGTCTTACGTGTGTGCCTAGTACCTCCCTCAGAACCGCATGAAGCATGTGTGTAGTTGTATGATGGGTTTTTGCTCCGTATCTATGACGCTCATCTACTCGTAATTCTACATTGTCGCCGACCCAGAGTGTTCCTTTCTTTATAGATACTTGATGGATAATTAAGGTTAAAAGAGGCTTTTTCGTATCTACTACCTCTGCATACCCTGACTCACCCTCAATAATCCCCCTATCTCCTACCTGTCCCCCGGCTTCGCCATAAAAAGGCGTTCTATCAGTTATAAGTTCAACCCTTTCACCCTCACTTGCACTATCAACTAGCCTTCCATCTTTTATTATCGCAGTTATTCTCCCTATATCCTTAGTCCTTTCATACCCTGTGAAGTTAACGATAAGCCCGCCTGAAGTAAACTCTTTGTATAGAGGCACTAATCCTTCCTCACCCAACCCCTTCCACGCTTGCCTCGATCTCTCCCTTTGCTTCTCCATCTCCTTTTCAAATTCAGGATAATCAACTATTAACCCGCTTTCTCTAGCTATATCCTCAGTTAAATCTATAGGAAAACCATAGGTATCATATAGCTTGAATGCAACCTCGCCTGGAAGTATTTTTTCACCTATATGTTTTTCTACCTCAAGATTTAAAAGCTCGAGACCCCTGTCTATGGTTTCAAAGAACCTCTCTTCTTCATTACTCACCACCTCTTTAACAAAACTAAGCCTCTCTTCTAGATCTGGATACGCCTCACCCATTATGGACCATACTTGATCGGTAAGACTAGAAAGAAAGGGTTCCCTAATCCCTAACGCCCTTGAGTGACGAACTGCACGCCTCAAGATTCTTCTCAGGACATATCCCCTACCCTCATTTGATGGGAACACACCGTCCGAGATCAAGAAGGTGACAGCACGTGAGTGGTCAGCAATTACCCTCATTGATACATCCGAGGATGGGTTTTCCCCATATGGTTTTCCTGTTCTTTCCTCAACGCTTGAGATTATTCCGCGAAGAAGATCAGTCTCATAATTGCTATTCACCCCTTGAAGCACCGCTGTAATTCTCTCAAGCCCCATACCTGTGTCTATACTCGGCTTTGGAAGTGGTGTGAGATTTCCCAAAGAATCCCTTTCATACTGCATAAACACGAGATTCCAGAGCTCAAGATACCGGTCGCAGTCACAACCTACAGCACAGCTTGGCTTTCCACAGCTAAAGGCTTCACCCTGGTCAATTACTATCTCTGAACAGGGACCACATGGTCCAGTATCGCCCATTGCCCAGAAATTGTCATTCTCTCCCATACGTATAATTCGTTCTGATGGAAGACCAATTTCTGCTCTCCATATATGAAATGCCTCATCGTCATCCTTAAAGATCGTGACCCAAAGTTTACTTTTGGGAAGTTTAAAAATCTCAGTAAGAAGTTCCCAACCAAAATTGATTGCTTCATGTTTAAAGTAGTCCCCAAATGAAAAGTTTCCAAGCATTTCAAAGAAGGTGTGATGTCTCCCGGTATGACCGACGATTTCTAGGTCATTGTGTTTACCGCCCGCGCGAACGCATTTTTGACATGAAGTAGCCCTTGTATATGGACGCTTATCTACTCCTAGAAAAACGTCTTTAAACTGCACCATCCCTGCGTTTGTAAAAAGGAGTGTGGGATCGTTCTTGGGTATAAGAGATGAGCTATGGACGATGGTGTGACCATTATCCTCAAAGTATTTAAGAAAAGTCTTTCTTATCTCAGAAGCTTTCATTTTTGCACACTATCACAATTTAGCCACATAGAAATGGCCCTGTCCTATTACTATAATCTCCTAAATTATACCAATAAAACAAATACTACGCATTAAAGCTTACTATTCTCGTTATTATATGGTGAAAAATCATTACGATATAAACCCTGCTGATTCATAGCCTAAGTAGAGTAAGCTATCTACTATGACTTAGACGTAGTTCATGTTAATTACTCTGAATAGACTAATCCACTAAATGCCTTTTCATTGTTAATAATTAATCTTCCTTTACTTGGTTTGAAAATTTATAGGCCGTTCTATTTTTGAGCGGATAATCTGCTGCAAGCTGTCCACAAGCCCCTAGTATATCACGTCCGCGATTCTTCCTAATCCTTACATGAAGGACGTAGGACATAAGTACCTTCTGGAATCCAAACACCCTTTCATCAGGCGGTGATTTATATGGAAGTGGATAAGCTTCGTTAAATGGGATAAGGTTTACCTTGCATCTAACACCCATAAGGAGGTCTCCCAGCTTCCTTGCATCCTCATCAGAATCATTTACACCGTTAATAAGTACGTACTCAAACGTAAGGGTTTTTCTATGTGGCACAGGAAACCTTGCACTCTCTTCGATAAGCTCCCTTATTGGGTACTTTTTATTAATGGGCATGATTTCATTTCTTAACTCGTCTGTCGGTGCATTAAGGGAGACAGAAAGATTAACAGAAATTTGTTTGCCCAGCTCTCTAATCTTTGGAACTATTCCCGAAGTTGACACAGTAATCCTTTTTGGAGAAAATCCAATAAAATCTGGATGTGTGAATGTTTTTAAGGCCTTTACTGTATTCTCAAGGTTATCAAGGGGTTCACCCATGCCCATAAAGACAATATTAGTAACAGATTCGTTATTACGATTATTAACTTCAAGAAACTGATCCAATATCTCGGATGTCTTAAGGTTTCTTATTCGTCCAACCCTTCCTGTGAGGCAAAATGTGCACCCTAGAGCACATCCAACCTGAGCAGAGATACAAAGTGTATTTCTTCCATTTTCCGGAATTAAAACACTTTCAATTCGGTTTCCATCAAAGAGCCCAAAAATATACTTTCTCGTTCCATCAAAGGAAATGCGCTCCTCAATCATTTTCAAAGATGAGATCGTAGCCGCCTGACTTAGACTGGCTCTAAAATCTTTAGAAAGGTCAGTCATCTTATCAAACGAGCTTACACCCCTTTTATAAATCCATTTACCTAACTGGCTTGCACGATAAGATTTTTCACCGAGGTTTATAACGAAATCCTCTAGCTCTTCTGGACCGAGATCCTTTATATTAATTTTATTCATTAATCTATTACTACCTATATGGATATATCAAAATAAGCTTAAACCCTCTTTGTGGCTACGCTTCTAAAAATAAGATAAGATTTGGCAAAGAACTAAATCTTCTTATTAATAAAAATTTTAACATTGAATGAGAGAGTCTCAAAATGTTGAATGTTTGTGATTCAAGAGATTTACTAGGAGATGATCTTACAACAAATCATGAGTGTCAATGCGATCTAAAACATATAATTAAACTCTATACTTGAATTACACCCTCTTCAACAGCTACAATCGAGAATGATGTTCCGTGTTCTACATCTACCTCTTTGGCATCAACGTAGTCGCTTACGAGTTTATATACCTCTGATGAAACAAGAACCTTCCAAAGCGGGGCGTCTTGGCAGATCCCTCTAGCAAGAGTTACCACATCCTTTACACCCTGTGGAATACCGGACTCTACATAAAACGGCACGGCCTTTGCTCCAATCCCTATTTTCCCATTTATTGTCTCTTTACCCTCGATCATCCTTTTCCTGCTCATATTTGCAAGAACTTGTAGAACTTCTACGGCAGCACAGACAGCCCTCAGCTCGGGTTTATCCTGCTCATCCGGAACGTTAAAAAGCGCAACAATTTCGTCCTGAAGGAGCGCTTCTATAACACCACCATAGTCTGAGACGATAGATGAAGCTGCCTTTCTATACTCCGTGAGAAAAGAGGAAAACTCTGATGCGCTTAGCCTTGAGGAAAGATTCTCAAAATCTGATATCTTTGCAACAAAGGCAGTAACTCTTCTAATTTTAGCTTCTTCCTTATTTTCCGAAACAATAACAGTGGGTTGAAATCTGTGGGTTTCTTTAGTTGCTTCCTCCCTCCTTCTTAACTGATCAACCATCTGATTGAAACTCTCAAAAAGCCTAATCATCAAAAGGTCGCTCCCAAGACTCCTTTCAACATCGAGTCTTGCAGAGAAATCTCCACGTGAAATGCGCTTAATAGCGGTAATAACCTTTTCAATGTGTTGGTTTTGATTTTTATTATAAATAATAAGAATAGCAAAAATAGTAATAGCAGAAAAGAAAATCCCTATTGCTATACTCCATAGAAGAGGGTGTAGGACAAATTTTTTATTCTCCATCTCTTTTATTCCGACTATAACTGTATTTTTATCAGGTGTAAGAAAGCTGTGCTTCTTTATATCAATGAAACTCTCTCTTCCTAGACTATCTATTATAATTCCGTTTTTATCTAAGAGCTTTATATAAGCGATGTCCGATCTTGTATTAAGCAAATCCTTGGCAAGCATACTAAAATCTTTTCTACCGTCGAATAGTTTTTCAACTTCCTTAGCTTGATACTCGAAGAACTGAATGTAATTAAAAAAGGAATTAAACACCGAGATGGCAATAGATAAGACTATGAAGATCAAAGCAATGACTATGCAAGATTTAGCCCTGGAGCCAAAAAAACCTAAATTATGCTTACGCATCTTCACACCGACCCCTAAAGATGATAATTGCTAAGTAAACTGGTATGAAATAACCATAGGGTCTTTTCAGAGAATATCTTTATCACCTATTTGCTTATGATTCAAGACCCTATATGCGGGATATACTTGACTTGAATAAAATGTGTTGTGATTCAAGGAACTAAGACAGAAAGTTAACTTTCTGTCTTAACCTCACGATCTATATATAATTCAGCTTGAATGTGGTTCTACACTTACCTTTGTTTTGTCCTTGCCCAACCTTTCAAATTTTACGAACCCATCAACAAGCGAAAAAAGGGTGAAATCCCTACCGAGTCCTACATTTTCACCAGGATGAAACTTGGTTCCCCTCTGTCTCGCTAGTATATTGCCAGCTTTAACAAACTCTCCACCAAATCTTTTTATTCCAAGCCTTCTGCCTGCACTATCCCTACCGTTTCTTGAACTCCCTCCACCTTTTTTATGAGCCATCTACTCACCTCCTAACCATTAACCTCTGTTATTCTGATAGAAGTATAAACCTGACGATGCCCCTTTTTTCTTCTGTATCCCTTTTTTCTTTTAAATTTAAATACAGTTATCTTTTCTCCCTTTACATGATCAAGAATCTCACCTTTGACACTATAATCCTTAAGTAAAGGAAGACCTAATTTGTTCCCCTTCTGAGGGTCAGTAACCATCAAGACCTCATTGAATTCCACTGAATCCCCAGGATTTCCCTCGATTTTTTCAACTTTTATAATATCACCCGGCTTTACTCGATACTGCTTTCCACCGGTTTTTATAACTGCCTGCAATGTCATTCCTCCTAGTCTATAACGACTAAATCTTTGCCTGATTTCTTATTCTTTGTCAAATTATTGTGGCGAGTTATAGATCGGGTATGGAAACCTAAAACAAATTATTAAGAAAGATTGGAGCGTTTATTATTAAGCCTTAACACCGATAACGGGGTATATTTCGAACCTTCAGGTTTAAGCTCACTCTTCATGACCGCGATTTGAGATATGAAGAAATGTGTATTATTTGGTACGGGAAAAATGCCTCTTGATTTTGACCTTCCTTTGATTCTACCCACCGTTACATGCGGAACAAATCTACGGTTTTCTTTTTTAAAGCCTAGCACTTCGAGCCTTTCTTCGATTTCGCCATGGAGCTTCAAAAGCTCAAGATTTTCAGACAAACCGATAAAAAGGACACGGGGATTCTTTAGATTGGGAAATCCTCCAAATCCCGTAATTGCCATTTCAAATGGTGAATAAGCAAGAACTAAGTTTTGAATCGTGCTTTTAAATCTTTCTACTATTGACTCCTCGACCTCTCCTAAAAACTTAAGTGTTACATGAAGCTTATTATATTTCTCCCACTTTACCCATTCCCAGTTAGGTTTTATTTCTTTTAAATACTTATCAATTTCTATTTTTATTTCTTCCGGGATGATTGCAGCAATAAAAACCCTCAAAGATTCAGACCCTAATTCAAAAACATTAAATCGTTAATTTTCAATAACCAAACAAAAAGGACACTTTATCAGGATCCTTCTTGTCTTATTTTCCTCAAAATTATATGCCGATATCTTAAAGTGGAAGTCATTAAGCGTCCCCGATATAGTGCCATCCTGATTTTCTCTCCATCTTACTGAATGTTCATTGTCGTTGATCGCTACTATCATATAAAGCTTTCCCTGTTTCATGTCGTTTATATCAAGAGAACTCGGTTTTGGAATACCTTTAAGTGAACCATACTGAGGATGTGAGTGAAAATCACCTAGGAGCTCGAGTTTATCAAACTTGGGAAGAACGCCTTCGATTCGACTGTGCCTAAGACGGTTTGGAGAGACTCCGTTTCTCATCCTTTTTGCGCTCTGATACGCAACGCTATATTCAACAATATATCTATCCTCAAGTTTATATCCAAGAAGAAGTCCAAGGCACTCCTTTTTATAAACCTCTAACGGACTTAAAACAAGCCCCATAAAAGCCGCCTCAGAAAGAAAAACCTTCATATTAAACTCCTATGTTACAGTTTGGATGATTTAAAGAGTTCGTTTCTTAGAAAAGACAAGCCGAGCTTGCTTAAAAGAATTGTAAAGGTTTTTAGGAATTTATCAAGGAAAAAAGAGGTTATATCCTAAGTACTTTAAATCATTATATTATTTTATAAATAATAAGCACTTACTTTTGAATGCTATAATCCTTAAAAAAAATAATATAGATAGTGATTTTAAACAGTTAATAGTAGCTTATTCTAAGTTTCTTTACCTACACCAGGTTGGAAATGATTTACCACCGCCTTTAGTCAGAGAACGCTGGTTTTCTCCATTCAAGTACATGATATAAATGTTCTTAGCTCCATCTCTATTCGAACCGAAAGCTATATAATGACCATCAGGAGACCATGCCGGGTTCTCATTTCTTCTCGAGCCAGAGGTAAGCTTTTGGGAATCCGAGCCATCAGGGTTTACCGTAAAGATATTTGCCTCACTGCCCTCCACTCTTACAAAGGATATTCTATTAACACTCATATTAGGAGACCAAGAAGGGTCTGTATTATAACCACCAGAGGTAATTCTTCTAACATTACTACCATTAGAGTTCATTATATATATCTGCGGAGAACCTGTTCTATCAGATACAAATGCTATCTGCCTCCCATCAGGAGACCATGTGGGAGAAACATCAATTGCATTATGACGCGTTAAATTAACTGCGCCTGCTCCATCAGCATTTGCTACAAAGATTTCACCATTCACACTGTAGGCTATTCTTCTTCCGTCAGGAGACCATGCCGGGCTTTGCTCTAGCTTAAGTCCACGGGTAATCCTCTTCTCCTCTACTCTAGGAGAAAGTGTAATAACATAAATATCCTGACTCCATATCTTATCAGAATTAAAGACAACCTTTGTTCCATCCGAAGAGCAATCGGGTGAGAGGATAATTGAACGATGACTAGTAAGCCTTTTTGTATTATGCCCATCGTAATCCATTATATAAAGATCTCTGTTCTGTCCTGTGCCTGAAACAAAAACAATCTTTGATGTAAAAAAGCCATCTATACCAGTAAGCTCTTTCATAACTGCGTTTGCGAACCTGTGAGCTGCTTCTCTTACCCTTCCCGAGTTAGCCTCATAAGAACGCCCTAGGAGCTCTCTTTTCTGAACGACGTCAAAGAGTCTTATGGCAACATTCATCCTGTCTCCTGAGGATTGATACTCACCTTTTACAAGTGCTTCTGCGCCAGCATCGAAAAACGCTTGAAAGTTTATATTGCCGCTTCCGTCCGTGTTAACTCCACTTGCATCGTGAACTTCAAAGAACCCAGCATTGAGTAGATCGTTTCTTGTAACGTTAACGAATTCCTGAGCTTTTCCGTCAGTGCCACCCGCGGACACATTTGATAATTCCGGAACAAATACAGAAATCTTTTTTATGATTGGTCCATGAATCGGAGGAATAATTATCCTTGCTAAGATGTCGGTTGAAAAAACAATAGCTATAGTTAAAAATGTAATTAATATCTTGTATCTCATAATCTTCCCACTTTAGTTTTTGACGTATTATTATAAAGACTAGAAAGTTAATTTCTAGGGCTTTTTTATGAAATAAAATTTACACTTATTCACTATTGTTTATGATATAGAATAAAACCTGAGATAATTCTATCATACAAGGATGTAGGATAAGTATTAGGCTTTAAACACGCTTACTAAAGTTAAAAGTACCACCTATCCTTACAAACCCGACGTTTAGTAAGTCTACAATATCTCCTTACACTTTAATTTGAAATCCAAAGGCTGATTTTATGCTTTGCAAATTAAAAATTATTCTACTCTTCAAGCTCGACGTTCCAGTATGATACATCAACAAAGCTAAGGAAGGGTTCCCACTCCTTGTACTTCACAGCTTTTATAGAAAAATTGGTTAGTGGACTCCAAACTGGTTTTTTGGGTTTATTTATAAGCCTCATTTTTGCAGCATCAGGCGTCCTTCCACCCTTTTTTCGGTTGCAGTCCATGCAGCAACAAATAACGTTTTCCCACACACTCCTTCCACCGAGTGACCTTGGGATTATATGATCCAGGGTAAGCTCCGAGCGTGCGAATTTTCTTCCGCAATATTGGCAGAAATCCCCATCTCTTCTGAATATATTGATACGATTAAATTTTGCTTCCTTCCTTGGCATATGGTCATATCTTAGAAGTACTATTACTCGCGGAATCCTAATTACTCTACTTACTGTTTTAATAGCATCCTCTTCCCTCAAAGCTGAAATCTCAGCCCATGACTCGAAATCAAAGGTTTGATAGTTACCAGCGACTGCCTTTGCAGCCCCACAGTAGAGCATGACAAAAGCCCTCTTTACACTTGTTACTGTAATTGGGAAAAAATAACGATTAAGAACCAAGACAGGAGAAGTCAACATATTAAAATAATAATTTACCTATCTTTAATCAGTACTGCAAGTTGACACTGATTCACGTTTCTTATATCGTAAAACGATTAACCGTTTATTTCCATTGCATCCACACTGCGGATGCAATACTGCAATTTATTTTGTCATCCTGAGGGGTATGAACCCCTTGATTGTCCTTGTGAGAATGGGCTAAGCAATCTGACACTCCTTGTCATTCCGAATGTAATGAGGAATCTCAAACGGATTGCTTCACGAAGTTTATACTGAAAGAAGCAAATCCCGAGTGAAACCGAAGGGTGAATGTGCTCGCAACGATAATTATGTAAAGTTATGCCATCGAATATACAATAAATTGAAAACGTACATCTTTAAGTTAAATTTATTACAGCTAAATACCGGGAGATAATATATGAACCATCTTTTTACTATTTTCATTGTTCAGGTTGTTCTCTGGATTCTTCTTTTTGTTTTAATTTACTATTTCGTTAAGAAAAATGCTGAGCTTAAAAAGGAAGTTAAGCTTCTCAGGGACATTACAGAAAAAAAGGAGGTTAACTGAATGTATCCAGAGCTTTTTAGGATCGGAAATTTTACAATCTCATCTTACGGCGTAATGGTAGCATTTGCATTTCTTGCTGCCTACTGGCTTTCTTCGCTTGAGTTTAAAAGACGTGGTCTTGATGAAAAACTCCTTGGTAATTTCCTAATTGCTGCTATGGTAGGAGGAATCGTAGGGGCAAAGATTGTTTACCTCCTAGAGAATGTCCCTTTTAGCGAATTTATGAGAAATCCGATTCACTATCTTCTCGCACGAGGAGGCCTTACTTATTTGGGTGGACTATTAGGCGCAGCTTTACTTATGTGGTTTATCGCTCATAGAAACAAGATGAGTTTCTGGACCCTTGGAGATGCCGTTGCTCCTGGTCTTGCTATTGCATATACCATTGCACGTATTGGCTGCTTTCTTGTAGGAGATGACTATGGAGTTCCTTCCGACCTTCCATGGGCAATTGCTTTTCCAAAAGGACTTCCTCCAACTACCGAGAGGGTACATCCAACTCAAATCTACGAGATAATTTTGATGGGTACTGTTTTTATTTTTCTTTGGAAAATCAGGAAAAGACAAACCCCGACCGGATGGTTATTTTCTATTTTTTTGATACTTGCCGGACTCGAAAGATTTCTTATAGAGTTTGTGAGAGCTACAACTCCTAGCCCTATTCCGCATTTATCCCTAGCTCAACTTATGTCTATTGGCATGATAATTGTCGGGGTCATAAAACTCATCCAGATTCGCGAATTAAAATCCACTGAGAAGTGATGCTAGAACTTCTTTTTACTACTATGTTTTACGTATCCATATTATAAAAATCGTCTAATAAAAATTGAATCTTTTTACCTTTTAAATAAGATGATGAAAATCACCAAATATGATCTAGCTTTATCTGTAATTTCAGGAGTTCTATTTCCCGTTGCATTTGTAATTCCATTCGCCGGGATTATTTCATGGTTTCTACTCATACCATTTTTTTTGGCCATAGAGAATAAATCCCCATGGAATGCTTTTCGACTCGGGGTCTTAACAGGAACGATTGCAAATGAAATTGGAACATACTGGCTTATTGGGACGCTTTCGAGGTTTGGTGGATTTCCACATGTAGTTAGCTTTATCTTCCATCTTGCAATAAGCATCTACTCAGGATTTTTATTTGCCATATTTGCATATATTGCTACTAAGCTTGGACTTTTTAGAAAACAAGGGTTAATTTCAGCTCTTCTTATCGCTTCAATCTGGACATCACTTGAGTTTCTATTTCCGTTTCTTTTCCCATATGGAATAACAAACTCACAAGCTGACTACCTTCCTTTAATCCAAATCTTTGATTTATTTGGGATGTACTCACTAAGCTTTCTGATAATTTTTGTAAACGTAACGCTAATGAGGTTACTAAAAAAACTATTAGATCATAATATCACCCCAACTTTAGAGATCTTAACATCTCTCATCCTTATCATCCTTATAATTTCCTATGGCCTCTGGAAGATTGACCTCGAGACTAAAAAAATAGCAGAAGCACCAAAAATTAAATTAGGTATCGTACAAGCTAACTTTGATATTCTCGAGAAGAAGCAGAAAAATGAATCTACAATCACTGAAAGACACAAGTTAATGTCACATGTACTAAATTCACCTGAGTTAATAATCTGGCCTGAGACAGCTATTCAGGCATGGATTCCGGCTTCTCAGGATTTCTTAATTAACGAGGGTGAGTTAGCTATTCCTCAAACTAAAAATTCCTACTTCTTAGTTGGAGGATTATCATACAAGTTTAATAACAACGAAATCAACCCTGAATTTGACCAAAACATTGATAAATTTAACACGGCGTTTCTTACAGATCCACAGGGAAGGATACTTGGAAGGTATAATAAAATTAAACTCCTTCTTTTTGGTGAGTATTTACCTTTTACAAAGTATATTCCCGCTTTAAAGAAGATAAGTCCTGCCTCAGGTGATTTCACTCCAGGAAGCAATCTCGAAATACTTGAAATAAAAGAAAAAGGTATCAAGATTGCACCTCTTATATGCTATGAGGATATTATCCCCTCTTTTAGCAGAAAATTCGTTGAAAACGGGGCAAACCTGCTTGTAAATATGACTAATGACGCATGGTTTGGTAAATCGTTTGAGCCCTATCAACACCTTTCTTTTTCTATACCAAGAGCGGTTGAGACAAGACGTTTTCTTGCAAGAGCAACAAATACAGGGATAAGCGCAATAATTGATTCTGTCGGAAGGGTAACAGCAAAAACTGGCATCTTTGAACAAACAACACTAGAGGATCAAATCGCAATCTTAGATGGAGAGAAAACACTTTACACTAAAATAGGAGATGTCTTCCCGTGGGGATGCTTGATATTTTGGATTGGTTTTGTGTTGATAACAAAATTTAGAAGAAGATTCAGCCACTAAGGCACCAAGGCACAAAAAGGAGTATGAGCATTTAAAAGCAAGTTCATAAGCTAGGAACCAGAATATAGAAGTTGGTTTTTCCTTTATCCTGTCTTCCTGATTCTAACTTAGTGTCTTAGTGACTTTGTGGCTACAATGAAAGTATCTCACCCAACGCTACAAGAAATATATCGTTTTCTTCTGGTGTTCCAATTGTAACACGCAAGCAATTCTCAAGCCTTCCGGGAGAATTAAAGTTTCTTATTAATATCCCTTTACTTACTAGCTCTTTAAAGATTCTATCTGCATCATTTACCCTAAAAAGTATAAAATTCGCATCGCTAGGAAATGCCTCGATAGAACTTATCAATTTAAGTGCTTTAAATACTCTATCTCGCTCCCTTGCTATCAATTGGACGTTTTCACTAACAAACCCTACATTGTCAAAGATTACCTCGGCTATACGCTGAGTAAGAGAATTCACATTATAAGGGAGACGTACTTTATTTATCTCTACTACGATTTCACTTCTTCCAAAAAGTATTCCTATTCTTATGCCTGCAAACCCAACCTTTGACATGGATCTTAGAACTATAAGATTTTCGTATTTCTGAATTAAATTGAGAAAAGTCCTCCCAGCAAAGTCACAGTATGCTTCATCCAGGACAACTATACCTTTTGAATGATCAAGAATCTCAAAAATACTTTTATCAGAAAACCTGTTTCCAGTAGGATTGTTAGGAGATGCAAGAAAGATCAAATCCGGGTTTTTCTTTTTTATCTCTTTAACGGTTTCACTAATATCAATATCAAACCTCTCATCAAGCCCAACCTCAACTAATTCTAGTCCGAGAGCGGTACCCGTAATCCTGTACATTGAAAAGGTAGGCACTGGATAAAGAACCCTCTTAGTTCCACCAGAAAAGGTTGCCATAACCATTCCTATAAGCTCATCTGAACCGTTACCAATGAGAATCCCATCCAAAGAAAAGCCTGTCAGTTTCGAAATTTTTTCTCTCACGCTTCTTGCCTCAGGGTCGGGATACCTGTTAATTGGAATCTTCCTTATTTCGTTAATGACAATTTCCAATACCTCAGTCGGAAGAAGAAAGGGACTTTCATTTCCATCAAGTTTCACAGGACATTCATAATGAGGAACGGAGTATGGAGAGAGCTCTAAGATACCTTTTTTTACTTTTGATTTCAAAAGAGATAAGACTTCAACCTGTTCTTGTATCTTTTGCCCTTCATTGCCCAACTTGTCAGTTTTTCGGGAAACTGTTTTATTTTTTCCTTCTTCAATCTCAGCCTCAATTTCGTTTATACACTCATTACATATTCTCGCATTTTTCCCCTGAAAAACCATCCTTCCACCGCCGTATTCTCCACCACAGAATGAGCAGGTTCCTCTCGCCTCATATACATCACCCATGCTGAATTCATCCAGGATTTCCTTTGCAAGCTTAAGACACTCAGAACAAATAGAGTGCTCCCCTCTTTGAACGATTACGGTAGCTTCCTTAGATGTAATTTCACAAAATGAACATCTTATTTCCAAGGAAATTTACTCCTGAACATAGTTGATCCCGAATCCATTACTAAATCACCTATTTAATCGTACTTTGACCGACAGTGCATGGGCTTCTAATCCTTCACTATAGGCAAGGTTTATAACCGAATCCCCAAGTTCTTTAAATCCACTTTGTGAAACTGAAATTATGCTAGGCATTCTAAGGAATTCATAAACGCTTAGAGGAGAGGAAAACCTTGCTGCTCCGCTTGTTGGTAACACGTGGCTTGGGCCTGCAATATAGTCACCAAACGCCTCGGTTGAAAGGGACCCGAGAAAAATCGCCCCCGCATGCTTCACTTTTGGAAGAATAGCTTTTGGGTCTTCGACACAGAGCTCCAAATGCTCAGGAGCAATGGCATTTGATACAGAGATGGCATCATCAAGTGTATTTACAACGAAAATTCTTCCCTGATTACGAATAGCCACTTGGGCAATGTGCCTTCTTTCAAGTTTTTTAAGTCTTTTTATAACCTCTTGCTTTACCTGTTTTGCGAATTCAAGCGAATTTGTTACAAGTATTGCAACTGCCAGCTCATCATGCTCTGCTTGAGCTAGAAGATCAGACGCTACCCATTCGGCTGGTACACTGCCATCAGAAATTACTAGAACCTCACTCGGTCCTGCAATCATGTCAATATCCACATTTCCAAATACGAGCTTTTTTGCAATTGACACATAGATGTTTCC
>JAHFBK010000022.1 GCA_023250035.1 Candidatus Dadabacteria bacterium | reverse complement strand
AAAATGAATAAGATTTAGATTCGGTTAAAATCAAAAAAAGAGAATGACTATATGCAATTGAGAGCAGTGCTCATTGGACTTATAATGGTAGGATTATTAAGCATTATGGTGCAAGGATCAGCAGAAAGGACATGGGTTATCTTTGTTGCCAGCGCAGACGAGCATCTACTACATGAAATCGCTCGGCGACAGAATGGTCGGGTGAGTAAATATAGAGTTGATGCGATTACGCCAATTGTTGGCAAGGTCCCGACCGGACTCGTTCCTGGTTGGGGTGTTGTTCGCATTGAGAGTGATGGTCCGATCCAGCTCTTAGAGGAATATAAGTCAACCTCCAAAAGTCGAATTATTACTTTCTTGGGAATAACGGAAAATCTTCATTACACAAGTGAAACCCAACGCCAGGAACTGAATGCGCGCTCACATGCGGGGTTCAAACCGTCAAATGAGACTACCGCAGTGTTGATTCCAATTGGTAAGTCGTTGAAATGGTGGCAGCTTGCCCAGGATCAGCGCGAGGCCTACTTTCAAACCAGCGGCAAGCATAAGGGTCATACTGCAATTGGACTTAGTTATGTAGACCGGGTGTTCCGGAAGCTGTACCACTCGCGGTATATAGGCACGCCAGTTCCCTATGACTTCCTCACGTATTTTGAGTTCAACGATCGCCATAGTGATGACTTTAAGAAGCTGCTCAATGAGTTACGAGACACTGCGCGAAATCCTGAGTGGTCTCACATAGAACTAGAGTACGAGATTTGGATGAGGAAGATCGAGTAACAACAAGATGAACACCTGGCATTCTACTATCGCCGCCTATGTTCCACAACTACAATTCACAGGACGCAGTTGTGTGATCCTGACCTGTCCCTGGCGGCATCTTCATGTCTCACCTGCCTTATGCTTTGGATAGAATTACAAGTGGTCCAAAGGAGATAATCACATAAAAAAAAAGCAAATTTCCGAGAAGAAGATTAGTCAGAGCCAAACATCAAACAAAGACTTAAACCAGCGTAGATTGGAAGCTGATACTACACCCCTATCTTCCCTTAGCAGGCGCGAGTTTCTTGGTAATGTCGGGGGAGTAACTGCTGTTACTCTAATAACAGGCGCTGGAGGCTTGCCATCGTTTATAGGCTCCGCAAAGGCCGCGGACAAGCAGAAGCAACAGGAAACTTGTGACATCGAGTCGATTAAGGGCGACAAACGCATCAATCAGGCATTTCAAATTCGTATTCGGGCAGCGGAGTTTGAGAAAAATCTTCCTCTTCCTATCCACACATGTAACGGCGATGAGGAGTTGTATCCGAACAAAATCGCCAGCTATTCAAAGGGATTGCCACATAATAACCTCGGCGAGGTTGACCTAGATGCCTATCATGCTTTGATTCGAGCGTTGACGATGGGTAATCCTGCCGATTTCGAGCACATACATCTTGGTGGTGATCGCAAACTCGTAAACCCCCAGGCGGCACTGGCTTTCGGATTAGAAGGACCTGATTCTCACCACTTAGCGATTCCGCCGGCGCCTACTTTTAGTAGTGCAGAAGAGGCTAGTGAAATGGGCGAACTCTACTGGCAGTCGCCAACACATCCCTCTTACCCTGCTGGTCACGCCACTGTAGCTGGTGCTTGTGCAACTGTTCTGAAGGCATTTTTCAATGAAACGTTTGTCATACCAAATCCGGTGGTGACCAGCGCAGACGGTCTCTTACTCCTTCCTTACAAAGGACCAGGTCTCACGGTTGGTAGTGAACTTGACAAACTCGCCTCTAATTTCGCTATTGGACGAAACGCTGCAGGTGTTCATTGGCGCTCGGACAGTATAAAGGGGCTTAAGCTGGGTGAAGCTGTCGCTATCGGTATACTTACAGAGATGAGATCAACTTACAATGAGAAGTTTGGCGGTTTCTCTCTCACTAAGTTTGACGGTATGGCAATCACCATTTGACAAAGGGGAGTAATTCGAAACAGGAGGCTGCTCCATTTTTCTAAACGAACCTAGCGACGACCTGTATACAAGGAGATATTTAACGAGTTTAGGTACTTTGTTAATTATAATAAAGAAAAACATTGTGATTAATATTTACCCATAAGATGGCATAATATAATCCTATCGTGGTGCTTACAGAAAACGCGTTAAAAGTTTTGAAGGCACGTTACCTTTTGAAAGATGAAAAGGGGAATGTCATAGAGTCGCCTGAAGACATGTTCAGGCGTGTCGCTCACAATATAGCTAAGGTTGAAAAATTCTATAATGAGGACGTTGATTACTGGGAAGAGAGTTTTTTCAATCTGATGACTTCGCTTAAATTTCTTCCCAACTCTCCCGCCCTTATGAACGCTGGTAAATCCATGGGACAGCTTGCTGCGTGTTTTGTCCTTCCAGTTGAGGACTCTATGAAGAGCATATTTGATACATTGAAGAATGCGGCATTGATCCTTCAGAGCGGTGGAGGAACAGGTTTTTCCTTTTCAAGATTGAGGCCAAAGGCTGATATTGTGAGGTCAACTGGTGGAATTGCCAGTGGCCCCGTGTCTTTTATGAAGATTTACAACACGGCTACAGAGGTTATAAAGCAGGGTGGGGCGAGGCGAGGTGCAAACATGGGGATTCTCAGGATAGACCATCCTGATATACTGGAATTTATACGGGTCAAACGAAATGAGAGAGAGTTGACAAACTTTAACATCTCTGTTGCCGTGACGGATGCATTCATGGGGGCATTAAAGACGGACGAAGAATATGAACTCATCAATCCAAGGTCAAATGAGATTGTAGGAAGGCTTAGAGCAAAGGTTGTCTTCGATGAGATTGTTGAAAGTGCATGGGAGACAGGGGATCCTGGATTGATATTCGTGGAGAGGATTAATAGTGCGAATCCAACACCGCACCTAGGCCGGATCGAAAGCACAAACCCTTGTGGAGAGCAACCGCTTTTACCTTATGAGGCATGTGTACTTGGTTCAATGAATTTATCGAGGTATTTCAAAGATGGAGTTATAGATTACGATTCCCTTGGTAGTGATATAAGGATTGCTGTACGGTTTTTAGATGATTCGATTGACGCTAATATTTATCCCCTTCCTGAAATCGAAAGGATGCATAGGGGTAACAGGAAGATCGGGCTTGGTGTCATGGGTTGGGCTGATATGCTTATACTTTTGGGGATACCTTATAATCATAAGAAGGCATTTAGACTTGCAAGAGATATAATGAAATTTGTAAGGGACAAATCTAGGGAGGCATCGGTTGAACTGGCAGAAAAGCGCGGAGTCTTCCCGAATTTCAAAGGCTCAATCTATGATGCACCGGGTATGCCGAGGGTAAGAAACGCAACGACAACTACCATTGCACCCACAGGAACCCTTTCCCTAATTGCAGGCTGTTCGAGCGGTATTGAACCTCTATTTGCAATCGCCTATAAGAGGCTTGTTCTTGACACAGAGTTGAATGAGATAAACCAATACTTTCTTGAAGTTGCCCAAAAAATGGGATTTTATACGGATGAAGTAATGAATAGGGTTATAAAGAGTGGGAATCTCAAAGGGATAAAGGAGATACCAAAGGATATTAGAAGGCTATTTAAAACAGCAGTCGAAATCCCTCCCGAAGGCCATATTGAGATGCAAATAGCGTTTCAGGAATATACAGACAATGCAGTGTCAAAGACGATTAACCTTCCAAATAGAGCAAAAAAAGAGAGCGTTGCAAAGGCTTTTTTACTGGCATATGAAAAGGGTCTTAAGGGTATAACAATCTTTCGATACGGCGCAAAAAGAGGAACGCTGGTCAAATTTGCTGATTCTGACTAAGGTCTTAATGAGTAAATATAGTCGGCCCTTTACTAACACCATTCGGAATATTCATCATTAATAAATGTTTGATTCTCAACCCGACTCTTTAGGCTTCAATTTCGAAATCATCTACTCTTTTTCAGAAGTATAGTCAATCACGGTTGGATTAACCAAGCGCTCGAAGTCTCCATATTGCATGCGAATAGCTTCAGTGTGACTCCCTGCGTTGAAAACAATTTCCTTGTCTTCTTTTAGTGGTTGTGCAACATAGACAGGCAGACCATATAAATTACCAAAGGGTGGCATAGCACCAACCTCGCAGTCGGGAAAGAGGTTTTGAAACTCTTTTTCAGAGGCTAGCGCAACCTCTTTGATCCCAGTGGCAACTTTAAACCTCTCGAAATCGATCTTATGCGGTGCGGGTATGACCGCCATTGCAAATCGGCCATCGATTTTCAGGATAACGATCTTAGCCATTTCCTTTCCCGGTATATGCATAATAGCGGCCAGTTCCTGAGCGGTGTATCCTTTTGAGTGGGTAATTAACTTGTATTTGACAATGTTCTGATCCAGATAATCTCTTAATTTCGCTGAAACAGACATTTTCTTACCCTCCTTTATAGGAGATAAACCTTTAGAATAATCTCTATAACTATAACATAGTTATTATATTGATAGGTATTTACTTCGAATACACTGCTACTTATAACCTAGGGCCTTCCCTCTCAATTATACTAGCCACATCAGCCATCTCTTTACCTAACAGATAAATAATATCGTCAAGTGTCATAATACCTTTTAAGTTTCCCCTAGCATCTACAATAGGGAACCTCCTTATACCCTTTCCCTTCACCTGTTCGAGGGCTTCAAATAGACCCATACCCTCTTTTAATGTTACAATCTCTCTAGTCATTACATCATCAACAGAACTCTTTTCAGGATCAAGCCCCTTATTCACAACTCTTAGAAGAATATCCCTATCTGTGGCTATCCCAAGAGGCTTTCCGCCCCCAACAACTATGACACTCCCTATATTCTTTTCTTCCATAAATTTTACTGCTTCTTTTATGGGAGTTCCTTGGTTTACAACCACAACCTCTCTACGACAGAGATTACCAAGACTCATAATTTCATACCTCCTTTTTTCTTTTTCTACCTAATTAATAGTAGCAAGCCATATGCCACTTAACCCTGCATATATAACTTGGTGAATTTTCTAAGAATTCTATTGGTAAATACTCCATACCAGAAAATTTATCTGTCAGAATTTAAGACATCGGACACATGAATTATGGTTATTTGCACGTCCTTCTATCATTTCTATAAGTCTTTCATAGATCGTTTAAAACTTGTTGATCTATCAATTTAATTTAGAAACAGAATTTAAAATTTGTTGCAAGGGGTTATAGTTAGTGAGATAATCTTGAGGAAAGATAAGTTTATCTATGATTTGTCCATAGGACTGAAACATCAAAATGAGAATATATATCGTTATTGTACTATTTATAGCGGTTTCTTTTCTTAATAATGTTGGTGCAAAAGAAGATAAGAAACCAGTTTTATTATCAGCAGAAGAGTTATGTTCTAAGCTCTTGTCTGATGAGAACGCTTTCAAAACATTCAATGGAACAGAAATTACAATTTACGGCAAATTATCTTCAGTTGGTGATAAAAGAAAAGCATATTTGGGGAATCGGATGGATTCCGTAGTTGATTTGGTAATAACGCCACAACCAAAAAAAGAACCGTTTGGAAAAGATTTTACAGATACAGATTGTTATATCTCCTGCCTCGTCAATGTACCTGGAGAGCAATGTGAATATATTGACGGGGAGTATGAATGTAAAGAAATAACTAATCCAAAGTATGAAGAGAATAAGAGGTTTATGCTTGAACTAAGTGGTGGTGAGTCCATAACTGTGAGGGGAAAGGCCGAAAATATGTCATTGATCCCACTATATTCGATAGGAGGTCATAAAAAACAAATTGTTAACATTATCTTATCGAAGTGTGAAATAGTACGAATTGAGAGGAAGCAAACGAGCCACTCGAGGAGCATATTATTAAACGAGATGTTAAAACGTGGGCTCCAAAAATCCATTAGGGAGGTCATGACTTAGATGAAATTAAAAAAGATAGAAAGGGATTTTATTTCTCTGCAGCGTGTACTCAGGATAGCTACAGTTGATAAAAACGGCATGCCTCATAATGTGCCGGTCTGTCATGTTATGGATGGAGATCGTATCTATTTTGCTACAGGTAAGAAGTCGAAAAAGATTAAGAATCTAAAGCAAAATGCTAAGGTAGCGTTGGTATGCGATGAGTATAGTGAAATCTGGTCATATCTCAGGGGTATATTTGCCCAGGGTGAGACCAGGGTAATATCAAAAGGGCAAGAGTTTAGAAAAATAAGAAAGCTGCTCTATCAGAAATATCCTCAGTACGAAGCAGAAGCTACGATTGAAGAGGGGGACACAGTAATAGTTGAGATTATTCCGCAAAACATCGTAAGCTGGGGGCTTTAATTAAAAGAACGGTCTTGGTTCTGCTCCCAACTAATTAACCATTTCCAAAGATAAAGTTTAAGAGAGGCTTTAATTATGATAGTAAGGGAAGCTACTAAAAGAGATGTTAAAGCCTGTGCCAGGATTGAAAAGCAGGAATCTGGTGAGAGTATAGAGATTATAGAGGAAGAAATTGAGAAGCAGGTCGGGAATGAAAATCATTTTATTTTTGTAGCTGAAGACGACAAAAGGGTTCTTGGATTCATATCTGCGGAATGGCAGAAGTGGAATAACTCCCTTTATATAGACAGCCTCTACATAGATAAAAACTATAGGTTCAAAGGTTACGGCTCGAAACTCTTAAAACAAATGATAAGGAAATCAAAAGAAATCAAGTCCAAGAAGGTCTTTGTTGACGTTGAAGCAGGCAACAGAAATGCGATTATTCTTTATCTGAAAAATAGGTTTGAGATAAATGGTTATATCCAGGATTTTTACAGAAGTAGAGAAGAGGGCGATGCAGTGTTTCTAGTATTGTATAACAAATATTGAGGTTAGAATAGAAATAAAAGATTGAGCGCAATATCACTCAAATCAGAATTTCAAATATGCTCTGTGAAAGTTAAGATCAATTTTAGTTCGGAGAAAAAATTATAAAACCAAAAATTTTCCTTGACTTTCATAACCATCAGGAGTATTTTAAAATTATACTTAGATTAAA
Organism: Candidatus Dadabacteria bacterium; assembly: GCA_023250035.1. Classification (GTDB taxonomy): domain Bacteria; phylum Desulfobacterota_D; class UBA1144; order Nemesobacterales; family CSP1-2; genus CSP1-2. The sequence goes on along the minus strand of JAHFBK010000022.1, from coordinate 16,317 downwards.
ATAGGTGGTTGATGCAGAGATGGGGTAGGATATATACAGTATAGACATTGTTGTTTTCTTTACACAGCAAGTGCTTTTTCGATAAACACGGATTTACTTAGTTACGTTTTACGCTTTCTGAATATAGCTTCAATAAATATTTTTGCCTACCTTATTACCTATATAAATAGACACAGCATTCAACCTCCTTAAAAGAGATTTTACTCATTCTTTTTCTTAAGTTTTTTATAATGACCATGAGCGGAGGTGAATGTTAATCAATTCATGTTTGCGTTAACAATAGCCCTTCTTAATTAGAAAGGTTATTAGAAGTTTTAAGAATAAAGCAGTACATAGTAAAAAGGAGGTGTCAGATGTTTGATATAAAGATTTTTCAAAATGAAAAGGAACTAGAAACTATAAAGAATCTTACCTACACTCAAAAGGAGGCGCTTGTGAGGGTTCTTACGACAGTATCAAATAGAATAGAAGGCTTCAGATTTGTGCCTGAGCATATTGGGATAAGAAGTAAGCAGCTCGGCCGTCGAAAAGTTTCCTATTTATACTTCGATCAAAAAGAGGGTTTTTGGATAAGAAGATCTAAGTGAGCAATTACGTGGGAGGGGTGGCTGTTTTATGAAGAACTTGAAGAAAAAAAAGACCGGTCGGCACAAACAATCATCGTCAAGAAAGGAAGCAGACGTAACTCGGTGCGACTCGGAACAATTGAGCGAGGGTAAGCTTGATGAAGCTCTCACCAATACTTTCTCAGCAAGCGATCCACTTCCATGGACATCGGTGTCAGGAAAACCGCTTCTGAGACAAAAGCAGAGAAAGATGCAAAGAAAATTTGCCGAGGATAAAAAGAACGAAACAATGAGCTTATGTCTCAATACCGATCCTGAAGACAAAGCGTTGATTTTCAAATATTGGGTAAGGAATGCAAGAAATATGGATTAAGGGGGTGTTGCCATGAATATATTAGAGACCTATCAAAAATCGGTATGGATAATTACGTATCTTAAGAAGCACCCGCGAGGTGGAGCTATAGGTCAAGGTGTTAATCTTGATGAGATAGTCAGGGCTATTAGGTTAAAACGAAAGGATATTTATCCGGTAATAGATTATTTAATCAAAGAAGGATTTATCGAAAGATCTGATGAGAGTAATGATAGTCTTTTTAGACTGACTCATAAGGGATTAGTACGATAATTCCCCTTCCTTGGCTGGAGCTTAGAAGGCTGTATCGAAAATAAATCTTTTTCCCTCTAGCCTCTCTAGGCACATTAATTGCCTTAAGCTAAGTAGTTGGGCTAATAAAGAAAGTGAGGTGGGTCATGGATAGAGTCTTAATAGTGGATGATGATAAGAACGTAAGGCTTGTCTATAAAGAGGTTCTAAGCGATGCAGGGTATGAGGTTTTGGAAGCAGAGTCTGGAAAAGAAACTTTTGATATCCTCAATCACGAGCCGATAGACCTTGTTGTATTAGATATAAAGCTTAGATCAGAAAGTGGGCTCGATGTGCTTCAAGGCATAACAAAGAAATTTCCAAAACTTCTTGTTATCCTGTGTAGCGCTTATGCATCTTATCAGGACGATTATACTTCTTGGCTAGCCGAGAGCTATATTGTTAAATCAACCGACCTAGATGAATTATTGAGAGAGATAGACAAGGTCTTGCAAAAACGAGGCGTTAAATCGAAGGGATACACTGAAACAGGAAGCGGAAAACATGCATAGTGGTATTAAGGTGTCAGATGTCTGAGAATCTGACAATACAAAATTGCTAGATTTTCAAGAACTCATAGAAAATTTGAAGAAAATCTTGTCGGTATGGAATTTGCGGACGTTATAAAGTGCCATACAACATTAAGGAGAGAGTAACTCGTGCTTCAACTATCATATGAGTTTTATTCTAGGTTATAAGGCTCCGAGCGATTCTAGCTTTAAGAAAATTTATTTGCATTTTATCACGGTTTTAACATTATGTTGGTTGAACTTAATTAATAAAGCTAACGCTAAGTAAAGGAGAGGTGTTATTATGGCACTTGCAGAAGTCAGCGTCATCCCAATTGGCACTCCTACATCAAGTATCGGAGATTGGATTGCCGAGGCAGTGAAGGTATTAGACAAAGAGGGAGCAAAATACGAATTAAGCCCGATGGGGACACTTATTGAAGGTAAAGCCTCGGATATTTTCGCGCTTGTAAGAAAGATGCATGAGGGAGCGCTGAAAAAAGGGATCAACCGAGTTGTAACTACGTTGATAATAGATGACCGTCGTGATAAAGAGGTGACGATGAAAAGTAAGGTTGCCGCGGTTAAGAAAAGGCTAAAAGCCTCTGCTAAATCAAAATAAAATCGTTATCAACAATTTATGGAACTCCATGCAAATTTATAATCCTTAGATCGTCTAAATAAACTATCCCTTAATCACAGCAATAGGTTTCAATCTAGCAACCTTCTTGGCGATTCCTGCCTCATGTATAACACCTACAACCTCGTTAACGTCTTTGTATGCTTCGGGTGACTCCTCAGTAAGCCCTTTTGATGAACCCGCATTAACGACAATCCCCATGCTCTCCAGCCTTTGTCTAAGCTCTTCTACGCTTACCTCTTTCCTGGCCCGTGTGCGAGACATCCTTCTTCCTGCGCCGTGACAGCTCGATCCAAAGCTTGAAATCATTGCTTTTTCTTGTCCAACGAGAATATAAGAATTTGTCCCCATACTTCCGGGAATGAGTACCGGTTGACCTGGGAAGGAACGGGTGGCGCCTTTTCGGTGAATAACAAGATTATATTTTTTTCCATCTAATGTGTACTCTTCGATTTTTGCAATATTGTGTGCTACATCATAAACCATGCTAAGCTTCCCTCCCTCTTTGCCTAAAACGTCTTTCCACGCCTTTCTTACTTCCCATGTAATGAGTTGTCGGTTTGCCCATGCGAAGTTTGCACCTGCTGACATTGCTTTGAAGTACTCTTGTCCCTCCCTGGACTTAAATGGAGCGCATGCTAATTCGCGATCAGGCAGAACTATGCCATAGTTAGGCATAACCTTCATCATAATCCGTATATAGTCAGTTGCAATCTGATGCCCAAGCCCCCTAGAACCAGTATGAATCAGAACTGTTACCTGGTCTTTAAAAATATTGAGTTTTTCGGCTTCACCATTGTCAAAGATTACCTCCACAATGTCAACCTCCACAAAGTGGTTGCCCGCCCCCATTGTTCCAAGCTGATCCCGACCTCTGCTTTTTGCATGCACTGAAACGAGTTCTGGCGCAGCGGTGTGTAACACACCCCCTGATTCTATATGTTCGAGGTCCTGAACCTCTCCATACCCAAGTTCAAGCATTCGCTCTGCCCCCTTCTCAAGAACCATATCGAATTCTCTACCTTTCAAATCGAGCCTCCCTCCTACCCCTACGCCTGAGGGGACCTCATGGTAAATTGTTCTCCCAAGATTATGGAGGTGAGGTTTAACTTCTGAGAATGTTTTCTCCGATCGCAAGAGCCTCACTCCACAATTAATGTCATAGCCGATACCACCAGGAGAGATAATACCTTCCTCGCTGTCAAAAGCCGCTACTCCGCCAACGGGGAAACCATATCCCTCATGAATATCAGGCATGGCAAGGGCGTATCCCTTGATTCCTGGGAGTGTAGCAACATTAACGAGTTGCTCTAAAGACTTATCGACTGCAATTGAATCGAGCATTTCATCATGTGTATAGATACGAGCTGGCACCCTCATGTCATTACGAAAGTTTTTGGGAATTTCCCAAAGAAAATCCTCTATCTTTATGAGATTCGATTTATTAAACATGAGCGTTATTTCACCTTAATGAAGTTATCTGTAGGCATAAGCCTAATTTAGATAATTTGATTCTCTTTATTAAAATTTGTTAAGAATTTCAATATACATCATAAATAATTTGCAAAGTATATGCCATTAAATTTGATGCACATCGTTTCATAAATTAATTAAGATTCTTTAGAGAATGATTGCCCGCTAAAAAAGGCGTATCTGTAGTTAAATGGTGCATCATTAACATTAAACAACCCCAAAGCGATTTCAATGCTAAATATCAAAAATAAGCATGGTTTCCCATGTTCCATCCTTCTTATTTTTTACATCTGCCTCATGATAGGTCACGGCTTTTATATCCTCACCCAATGATTTTGCTATAAAGCCACTGAGCTTTGCTTCTAGTGAGCGCTCCGATAAGCTCTTAAAAATCACTTCGTTATAAACTTCTTTATGTATGTAGGTTGCAAGTAAAACTTCGTTGAGAAAATCTATCAGGAGTGCAGTTGTATCCACTGCTTCGAGTGAAATCTTTCTTTCAATTACCTCCTTTTTGTTGTCGACCTTTGGTTCGATAATTTTCATCATTCCATAGACAGCCTCAGAAAAAAGCTTCTCGAGAGAATCCGCTTGAACAATCATCCTAACATCGGCGGTGTGTTCTAGAATTTTGTAGGTCATCAAGATTTAAAAATAAAAAGCTATTCTATAATAGTGACGTAAAAACTCAGCTTTTTCTTAACTCACTTTTATTACGGCTTACCGTCAGTAAACCTTATCATATTAATGTTAATACCATATATCTAAAGTGTATTAAAATTTAAAGCTTGCTTTAATTTAGCTCCATTCGAAGAGCTTGTTACGTGGTGTCATTTCCTATAGGGATATGAGACCATATTTTCTACTTTTTTTCCTATATATAATGTTTACCTCGCCGGTTTCAGCATTTCTGAAAGGTAAAAAGAACCTTCCTTCGTCTTGAAGAGCCATTAAAGCCTCTTCTACATTGAGGGGTTTCGCTATAGGGAATTTTTCTTCTGCTATAAGATCGAGGATAGAAGAGGGTAACTCCTCTGTATGACTCTTTGCCTTCTCTCTGGCGATCTCCTTTCTTTGCTCAATCCGTCTTTCCTTTAGCCGATTGAGTTGCCTTTCTATATCGTCAAGGGCAAATTCAAGAGACATAAGGATATCTTTACTTTCCTCCCATGCATGGAGCGTTCCGCCACCAGGTGTTTTAAGATATACATCAATATCAACACGATGACGATGCCTATGCTTTTCTACTGTAAAGGTTACAACCACTTCTACCTCGCCCTCTCCAACCTCCTTCAAATGGCGTTCAAAAGTAAAAAGCTTATGCTCAACATAACTCTTAAGATCCTCCGATATATCAATGCCTTTCCCAATAAACTCTATATTCATAATCTTACCTCCTTATCGAATTGATCTATAGTTTTAGCTTCCTCTAGGTATTCCTTAACTTCATCATCAGATACTTGCCTAAAATCTTGATAATGCTCTCCAACTGCGAGAAAGGGAGAAGGGGTATATATTATAACCAGCACATCGGCTAATTTATTTAATTCTTTGACAATCCCAGGGGGAGCTACCGGAAGCGCTATGATTAATTTCTTAATACCAGAGGCTCTTAGAGCATGTATGGTGGCTATCATAGTTGCCCCTGTAGCAATACCATCATCAATTAATATAACCTCTTTCCCAACAAAAGAAGGCAATCCTTTACCATCACGATATAGAATTTGCCGACGTTTTATCTCTTCTTTTTGAAATGATGTTTCTTCTTCTAAGTAGTTGTTAGGACGGTAATCTATCAAATCTTTATTAAGAAATATTTCGCCATTTTCTGCCAATGCTCCTACGGAAAGCTCAGGATTATCTGGAAATCTTAACTTTCTCGTTATAAAGACATCTAGAGTAGTCTTAAGCGATTTAGCTACTTCAAAGGCTACGGGAACCCCACCACGGGGAAGGGCTAATATGAGAATGTTTTCTTGAGATTTATACTTACTCAGTATATTAGCCAATTTTATTCCCGCTTCTTTTCTATCCTTAAATAGCTTAATCCTTTCTATATCCATTTTCACTTAAAAGATTTATAAAGTTTCATATAAAATTCTAGTTACTATTTTACTAATTTGGTGACACACCTATTCCTGGTAATAATCAGGCTCACCACTAGCCAATAAATCATTAAGCATTTCATCGAAGCTTTCCTCGTCTATACTATCAGGAAAGAAAAACTCGGACTTATGATAAAAACCATCGGTTTCCATGTGACCGGTTTTCTTTAACTCGGAGATTCCAAAGTTATTACATACATCCCTTAGACAGCGCTCAAAGTAAGGAATTGAATAACGATCTATCTCCGCATCTACATACCATCTTGTTCTCATAAAACACCTCCCAATATCACAAAAATTCAAAAAGAAAAAAGATAACTTTGTAAATGTATCAGAAGGAAAGTGACGTTTTATTCTATTTGTAAGAATTACCTGCATGAGACAAATAGAATTTTAAAAGGTCTCTTAGATCCTTTTTCCGATCTTCTATGTAACCCTTCCTTATTAGTTTTCTCCACTAGCAGCCAACGCAGGTATAGCCGAATAAGGACTCATGCACCTCTTTAAGATTCCTGAAATCACAATTTCTTTCATCACCTATTGTGAAGGACTCAATGGCAGGCTCGGCTTCGAAAACTCTAGCTTCTTGAGCTAAGTGTTTTTTGTCTTTTAGTTTGATCTCTCTGACAGGATTACCTGAAGAGTCGTAAAGTATATATATCCTTTTCATCTTAATAGGCTCCATCGATAGATATATTCATACAAAAAATGTGCCAACTTATTAGTAATAGATAAATAAATGCAGGCCACTATAAGAACTGCATTTTTATTATGGTTCCCATATTGTGCAATTATCGGGCAGGCGTTTTATTGTCTGATAATCGGACATCTGACAGGTCATATATTAAAAAGTGATTTTACTTACAAGTTATTTGCTAAGGGAAAAATAAAAAAGGGCACTAAAAAAACAGTGTTAGTTCTTTAATGCCCTTATCAAAAAGTTGAAATAGAGTGACAGAGATACTCACAAAGTTTATATGCCTTCAAGCATATATGTTTGTTTTATCAAGTTCCTGTGTTTCATTCGCTTTCTTTTCATTTTATCCTTTTTGGATAAAATCACCCTCGTTGGCTTTTTGGCAACGGGTTTTCTTATCTTTACCTGTTCTCTCTTTTTCATTTTATTCGAGAAAGCTCTTTAGGGTGTCTCTAAACCCAGATGTTTCAAGCTTCTTAAGTGCATCTCTTTCGATTTGTCTAATACGTTCACGCGATAGGTCAAACTTCCTTCCAATCTCATCAAGTGTGTGTGTGCTTTCTTGATTAATTCCAAATCTCAACATAATTATCTCCTTTTCTCTAGGTGTAAGAATTGAAAGAGCTTCGCTTATTCTCTCAGAAAGTGACGCATGAGCTACAACAGAGTCTTGAGCAGGTAATCCTTTATCGGGTATAAGCTCGAGAAGGGTTGTTTTCTCTCCATCTACTATGTGTGAGTCAAGTCGAACGACATCGCCTTCTGCCTCTAGAATCCGCTTTACACCCTCTACGGGTATTCCAGATTTCTCAGCAATTTCTTCAGGCGTTGGTCTTCTTCCCATTTGTTTATGTAGCATTGATCTTATTCTCTTCACCTTGCTTGCTTTCTCAAGCACATAAACGGGTACCCTAATCGTTCTTGTCTGATCGAGCAAGGCCCTAATTATGGCCTGATGAATCCACCATACTGCATAAGTTGAAAACTTGAACCCCTTTGTATGGTCAAATCCTTCTATCGCCCTCATCAAACCTATGTTTCCTTCTTGAATAAGGTCCGGAAGTGGGAGTCCACGTCCTATGTATCTCTTAGCTATACTCACAACTAACCTTAAGTTCGCTTTAGCGAACCTTTTCTTTAGCTCCTTTGCCTTTTCTGAATATGCTTTTGTGAAAGCATTAAGCCTATTTATTCGCTTTGTAAGTTTTTTTCTCACGTCATTCTTGATCTTACTATCTCTTTTCTTTGAAAGTTTTGCAATAAGAGTCTCCGTCTCCCTTACCTTTGCCTCGCATTTCTTTATTTTTGCAGAAGTTTCTATCTCTCCCTTCGATGTGAAAAGGGATTCAGCTCCTAGGTCCTTAAAGTAGGCAAAGAGGAGTCTAACCTGTTCATCTGGAACACCTTGTTTCTCCTCATCTTCTATATATTCAAACTCCTCTGGTTCAAACTCAGACCCGGGCTCTGCCTCGTCTAAGATGGAACTGTTTCCAATTTCATGAGAAGCAAAAACCTCTTCCTCTCGGATAAACTCTCCAAGTTCATTTATTTCTGTAGTTGTTTCTTCTATATTTATATTTTTTACCTCCATTTCTTACCTCTTAGTTGTTAATTTATTTACTAAAAATCTACTAATGAATTAATGGAACATGCGGTTTTCTATTGGCTTTTTAGCTTGTCTCTTAAGCTTAGTTTCCATAAAATAGCAAGAAATTACCTGCTTGGTGCTTGCCATAAAATGAAATCTCTTAAGGATAACTGCAGGGAGTATAACCTTTAGGAAGTATAGTATTAACCAAAAATCTCTAATCAGCTCAGGGTTATACTTATTAAAAGCCAATAAGCAATTCACATTTATTCTATTTTTATCCCCTCTCTCCACCTCAGATCTATATATTATTAACATAATTCTATTAACAAGGTTTGTCAAGCACATTTTTCGCAATTGCGGTACGTAAATTATTCATTTCATATCTATAACTGATTGAAATCTGAGAGACTTTCTCTTATTGTACGCAATTGCTAATGTAAAATCAGCAAATATCGTTCCTATACCTTCGTAACAAAACAACAAACCCAATTAAAATCAAATTTTAAGCTATTTCTTCCCGGCTGGGTCTTAAATAACTATTCCACAGACTTCTTTCAAATAAAGCTATTTGTCTTAGTTTAAGGCAACTGACATAGTGTGCATCACGCTAGTGGTTTTCCATCTCATCTTATCTATCTTTATTATTATGCTGTTTACCTATGGCATAGAACTTGCCACTAATGTATTAAGAATTCCATATCTTGGGGGTTTGATATAATGGTCGAAAATAAAGAAAACTTGGAAGAGGAAAAAGAAAAAAAGGAAAAGGTGAGCGGACATCTTAATAAATCACTCCCTGCTCCGACAGACTCGGTTAAGAAGTATATGGCTGAGATAAGCAGGTACCCCATTCTTAGTCGGGAAGAAGAGTATAAGTTTGCTATGAGATATAGAAAAAAAGGAGACTTAGAGGCGGCAAAAAAGCTTATTACTTCAAATCTAAGGTTTGTGATAAAGATTGCAAACGAATATAGAAACTACGGTATAAATCTCATGGAATTAATCCAGGAAGGCAACCTTGGACTTATGCAGGCTGTAAAGAAGTTCGACCCGACAAGGGGGTACCGTCTTATTACTTATGCTGTCTGGTGGATAAGGGCATACATACAGAGCTACATTATAAAAACCTGGAGCCTTGTAAAGATCGGAACAACACAGGCACAAAAAAAGCTTTTCTATAAACTACGCTCTGCAAAGCGTAAGATGGAGCTTACAAATAAAATACTAAGTCCTGAGGATTATAAAACACTTGCTAAGGAACTTGGGGTTTCAGATGAAGCTATTGCCGAAATGGAACAGAGAATGGCTGGCAAAGACGTATCACTTGATGTTGAAATAAGGGAAGAGGGAGATAGGGCAACGCATCTGGCTTTTCTTGCAGATAAGTTAGCGAGTCAGGAAGAGATACTCACAAAGATTCAGGAGGAGGAAAAAATTAAAAGGGAATTAGACACCGCCCTTAAATCTTTGGAGGAGAGGGAGAGGTTCATAATAGAGAATAGGGTTCTTAGGGATAACCCTCTAACGCTTGAAGAGCTTGGTACAAAACTCAACATTTCGAGAGAGAGGGTAAGACAAATTGAAAACGAAGCATTGAAAAAGATGAAAACGATCTTGAAAAACATGGGTGTAAGTAGGTGATTTTAGCAACTCAATTTAGTACAACTATTTTTGGTTAAATAGAATCTAAGGTATTTTACGTGACGTGGATACTTTATTTCCTTAAGATCGGGTGATTATTTCTATAATCCTGGTCCATCTATTGTTGTGCCACAGTAGGGGCAATGAGAATTTTCAATAATATTCTTCAAAACAGAGAAACCGTACCTTTCTATAAGTAGCTTTTTACAATTATAGCAATAAGTACTCTCTCCTCCCTCGCCCGGAACATTTCCTTCATACACATATCGGAGACCCGCGCTTAAACCTATATCTCTTGCTTTACGAAGGGTAGTAATAGGAGTTATCGGCTGATCAATAAGCTTATAAGCAGGATAAAACTGAGTAACGTGCCATGGTATTTCTTCTCCCACACCCTTTATAAATTCAGCAATTTGCCTTAATTCCTCCTCTGAGTCATTAAGATTAGGTATAACAAGTGTTGTAACCTCAATCCAAATTCCGAGCTCTTTGTATGTCCTGATGGACTCTAGGACAGGTTGAAGGTTTGCTCCGCAGATCCTTTTATAAAACCTATCTGTAAAGCCCTTTAAATCTATATTAGCAGCGTGTAGGTAGGGTTGGATAGCGGTTAAAGCATCGTTAGTAATATATCCATTGGTAACAAATATATTCTTCAGTCCCTCTTCGGCGGCTAGTTTAGCAGTATCATAAGCCAATTCATAGAATATGGTCGGCTCAGTATAGGTATATGCTATTATGTCACAGCCTGAAGCTTTAGCAGCTTCAACTATTTGCTCAGGTGTTACCTTTTCCCCAGGAATCATCTTTTCTAGAAGCGGACAGATCGGTTCCGGTTCTTCAGGATTAATATCTTTTTCATGCCAGTGTACCCCTTTGGGATACTGAGAAATTTCAAAGTTCTGGCAATAGAAGCATCTAAAATTGCATCCAACTGTAGTTATTGAGTATGCCTTCTTACTAGGATAGAAGTGAAAAAGTGGTTTTTTCTCTATAGGATCAATATCCTGTGCTACGACTTTATCGTATACAAGCGTATATAACTTTCCACCCCAGTTTATTCTAACCCCGCACACCCCTTTTTTACCATCCTTTATCTTACACAGATGGCTACAAAGGGTGCACAATACCTTATTTTCTTCTAGTTTTTCATAGAATAGTGCCTCTTTCATCTTCTTAGATTCTTTGCGATTAGTTACTTTATTTGTGCAATCATCTAAAATCTTTACTCTGCTACTCTAAAATTATTTAGCAAACCATATGCCACTTGTTTAATTCGCCCCGCAAGCCTGTAAGTTATGGGATGATAGTTTTTATGAGTTAAATAAGGGTGAAATAAATTCACTTATTATCCCTTCTAAACTCGGTTTTCCGATCTCCTTTATATCATAAGTAACCCTTGCATACGGCTTATTAAATGTGATATATTTCCCGAGGTCTATCGGTGTTCCTATAAGAACCGTATCACACGGTACCTTGTTTATGGTTTTCTCTAGGTCCTCCATTTGTGCCTTCCCATAGCCTATCGCAGGAAGTACTTTCCATATATGTGGATGCCTCTTATAGATTTCTTTTATGCTTCTTGTTGCATAGGGACGAGGGTCTATTATTTTTGCTTTTAATCTTTTTGCCTCTAATGCTCCTGCCCCATAGCTTAAGCCTCCATGAGTTAATGTTGGTCCATCTTCTACCACCAGTACTCTTTTTTTCATAACTAGTTGTGGCTTATCTACATACTTAGGCATATCAGCCATTATTATCTTGGCTTTTGGATTTAGTCTTTTCACGTTTTCTTTGATGAGTTGCACAGCTTTTTTCTTTGCTGTGTTGACTTTATTTATGATAACAATGTCTGCCATCATGAGGTTAGCTTGACCCGGATAATAACTTACCTCGTGTCCCGCTCTTCTTGCATCAGCAATAACGATGTGAAGGTCGGGCTTAAAAAATGGCAAGTCGTTGTTTCCCCCATCCCATATTATAATGTTTGCTTCCCTTTCAGCCTCTTTTAATATTTCCATGTAGTCCACACCTGCATAGACTACCACGCCCTCCCTTATGTGAGGCTCATATTCCTCTATTTCTTCAAGAGTGCAATCGTTTTTTTCTAAGTCCTCGTATTTGGAAAACCTCTGACATATCTGCTTTTTCAAATTACCATAAGGCATGGGGTGTCTTACTACCACAGCTTTATAACCTTTTTCCCTAAGAATTCTAATTATTTTTCTGGTTGTTACACCTTTTCCTGCCCCAGTTCTTACAGCACAAACAGAAATTACAGGCTTTTTGGATTTTAGCATGGTACTATAGGGTCCCATGAGTCTAAAATCTGCCCCGGAAGAGAGCACAATACTGGCTTTCTCCATTACCTCTTCATTCGATAGGTCGCTGTAGGCAAGGATCGCCTCATCTACCTTATTCTTCTCTAGGATCTCTTTTATCCGGGACTCTGGATATATGGGGATGCCTTTCGGATAAAGTCCTCCAGATAGCTCAGGCGGATAGATTCTCTTTTCTATATTGGGTATTTGTGCTGCTGTGAATGCTATGACCTCATAATTCTTTTTATCTCTAAAGAAGACATTGAAGTTATGAAAATCCCTCCCAGCAGCTCCCATTATTACCACTTTTCTTTTCCTTACTCCTTTTCGCATTTTGGGTTAATAGAGCTCTGTGTAGAAGTTCTATTCTATCAAGTATGATCCCAAATTTAAATTTAATGGGTGCTATTGTGCTTTTAACTTAGCTGCATCTTCACACGCCATTAATTGAAATTAACAATTAACCTTCTTTGTCGGATGTGAGAACAGTAAACGTATTTAGAATTATTGATATAGTATGAGCTCTAACATTTATAAATATGTTGTCTGTTTTTATATTCGGTCGGAACCTCGTATATTCATCCTAAGTCTCTAGATTAGAATATAGATAAGTTCCTTTTTTCGTCATGCAATCTGATATTTGCCCTCGATAACCTTTTTCCATAAATTAGGCATTTCATCGAGCATTTCATCAGCAATAATTCTTATAGCTTCGCTATCTATTTTCTTACCTTTAACCCTTATATCCAGAACCTGAGGTTGATTTATTGGCTTTCCTATCTCAGATGCGATATAAACATAAGCTTCATCTGCAAGACCCGTCTCAACTATCGCCTTACTCAAATCACTAGCAAACAGATTGTAGATTTTGCCAATGTGGCTTATAGGATTCTTACCGGCAGCGGCTTCTAAACTCATGGGTCTATAAGGTGTTATCAAACCGTTAACCCTATTTCCCCTTCCAACCTGACCGTCATCCCCGTGTTCTCCGCTTGTCCCAGTAACTGTAAGATATATACTCTCATCTTCATACTTATCAGCTGTATTTATTTCAACCTCTAGATTTGAGCCAAGAGAAATATCTTTAAGCAAAAGCTTCTTAACCATGCTTATCTTGTCAATGTAGTCATTCAAACTCAGTATGTATTTGTCTACAGTTGCCATCGCAACTGTAAGCCTTATCTTCTCTCTATTTCTTATGCCTATAACCTTTATGTCCTCTCCTATAAAGGGGTATTTTCTCTTTATTTCAGCTCCGTTAAGCAATCTCTCCGCCTTATAAACGGTTTTCTCAAGTTCATCTAATGGATAAAAACCTGTTCCAATTGAAGTATCATTTGATAAAGGTACCTTTCCCTCACGAAATCTTTCAAAAAGATCAATCAAGCCCTTGCTTCCGGGTCTTATCTTTACCTTTGTAATTATGTGATTTTCAGTATCAAGATGCCTTATGTTTTCTTTTAACCATTTATGCATAGCCTCTATAGCTATTTCTTCAACGGGTAGATTTCTTTCTCTTTTTTCTTTTATTGCCCTTCCCACAATTGTCAGTTCTATCGGTTCAACTATTTCTCCGCCATTATAAGAAGGATTTGAAATTCCTCCAACAAGAAGTCCTTTATCAACGTTGTGATGCATCACTGCCCCAAACTCATCTAAATAATATTTGCTTAGAGCAATAGAGACCTCTTCAGCGACGTTATCACAGATCGTGTCAGGATGCCCTAAACCTTTTCTTTCAACAATTTCAACATCCTCTTCATAAGGCGACTTTGCGGTCAAGAATCTAACAAAAATATTTCTTTTCATGTAATAATCAACCAAGATAATATATCTGGTTTAATTTAAGTATTAGGACTTATTTAAAACATTTTAAAATAAGAAACCATCCCTGAAGACTTTAAAGAGAAGCGGTAAAGGACAAAGAAACTCACTAATGAGTAGGGAGTAATTACTGCAATCAGTCTTAATCTATCTCTTCCTTTCGAGGCTTGAGTTTTTTAAGAACTTCGACTTTGGTTGTATACTCCATCTCCTCCGGGGGAAGTGTTGCAGGCATAAACGGTCCGTGCCTTCTTATGTAAAGCGCCTTCTCCATCGCTTCGTGCCTTACGTAATCCCAACATAAACCGGCAAAGTAATCAACCGGTATATGTTCTCCCATCGGGCTCTTCGGGTCTTCAAGTCCACGACGCCTCCCATCCGCAAGGTTTTGGTGCACTAAAATGGCTTTATCACCAACTTGAAAAAACGACACTATCATAATATATCTAGCGTCCTCTTTTTATTACCCTAAGGCGACCTTTATATTTATTTTATTCGTAAAACGGTTATATAACAATAAAACCTCTCAATCATAGTACGGATTTGCTCTTTCTCTTGATTGAAAAAAACGTCTGGATTCTGCGTAGTGCCACGAAGAACTGGGTGATCCGGTGAAAGCACTCGTGCACGTTGTGCAAGCAACGGAAGCTACTGCCTCATTGCCATCTATGGTAGCAAAGATTGTATTCTTCATTAGTTCATGCTACCCCTTTGTCTCCGTCTTAGTTGATATATGAGGAAATCAGAATAAGAATTCTTTTTCTCAAGGTACCGGCGAAGACATGAACTCAATGGAAATATCGTATCTTATTATATGGTGATTAGTTCAATTTTATTCCCCACTACCTTTAATTTTTATTGGCAAATTATATGCCAAGTTACCACATCCCAAATCGTAATATAATAGGTTTACGTTTGTCTTCTCTAATGCCACTTCAAGAAATAAGTTTTTAATCTAAAGAGAGTTACAATAGTAGCAATGTAGAAGTCAAATATTGTGGGAACATAAAGGCTTCCGCTAACTTGACTTTACTTTGACATAAAACTTATCAACTAATCTTTTGGGATTTTTTTTCAGAATCTTGTAACTTGGCCTAATTTAAAAAACCTTTGTCAGGTATAAGAAAATAGGACAAAAATCGAATAGATAAAAAGGGATTATATTATTTTATCTCTAATGCCTTCCAATAGAGGGGATGGGGGACCTAATAGGAATATATGTTTTTCTTACTCGTGAAAGTGTTTCATATAATTTATCTGCTTTAAGCATTGCTTCTTGCAAGTAGGGGTACAACCAAAAATAGAACAATATGCAATGTCTACAAAGGGAGCATGGTCCCTAGAAGCTGATTTGATGACTTCTATAGTTGCTTTTCTTCCTGTAACAGGACATCTTATGTATTTCCTATCAATAATTTCATCAACATAGTATTCCATATGAGGAGATAACGTACCTCTTTCTTTTAATCGTTTTTCTGTCTCGGAGTGCCCTGTTGATTTCTTCTCCGTAACTTCATCAAAGTACCACTCCATACGAGAAGTTAACGCATTCCTTTCCTTTGATTTTATTCTTTTCATTTTCTTGCCCTCCTTTCTTTTTTAATTTAATTACATGACCTTCCATTTGAAGAGAGAAAAGTCCTAAATTATCAACCTTATCTTCGATACATGCCGCTTATGTCGACTTGTCAAACTCTTTTTCATTACGTTCATGTGGAAATCCCTTTTGTATTTATGAATCCATGCCTATTTTTCCATAAAAAATTCTGGTGCATGTTTCTTCTCCTCTTCGCTCTCTGGATGCACAATCCCTTTAAGTTCTTTCAAATCTTTTTCTATAATATCCAGCCTTGTGATGATACTATCGAGCTTTTCTATAACCATCTCCGAGGTTAACCTCTTTTTTGGAATAATTTCTTTCCTACGTCTCATTAATTGTTTTTTCATTCAAATTACCTTTTCTTATTACTAAATCACATCCCCTTTTTTTACATTATTGCAAACTGCATGCCACAAAATTCAATATGTAACTTCTTTAAATATCAACAAATTCTGACGATAAATTTATTATTAAACGAGGTATCCATGTAAGAATTTAAGACATCTGACAACATCCTTTACCATATTGTTTCAATGAATATAGATAATCTATATAATTTTTTTTGGCATAATATTTGCTTGTATCTTTAAATGATAATTCATCGATAAACTAACTAGGGTTGAGGAAAGGGTGAATGAGAAATAAGTGTATTGATTAGGCTTATTCTAGTTTTAATAAGTATGTTTAACTGGAAAAGAGGTTAAGCA
>JAHFBK010000114.1 GCA_023250035.1 Candidatus Dadabacteria bacterium | reverse complement strand
GAATTAAAGAAATTGGTTCCTTTAACGCAGTTGTCAGTTTAAGAATAGGGGAGAAACGTGAAAACTTTAGGTTTAATTGGACACCTGATGTACATGCACATGACGAGAAAAAATAGAATAAGTGAAAAAATAAAGCAGGTTTAAGACATATCAAACTGTTGAAAATTTAACAAGACATATTTGAAAGTCATTACATCTTAGCTAGATATTCTGTGTAAGGTGTCAGAGAATCTGACAACACTAGTTATGGTTAGTGATTAAGATACCTAGAAAATTAAGGAAATTTTTTCTGGCACACATATTGCAACTCATGTAAGGAGAAAAAGTAAATTATGCATTTTGAACGTATGTGGGAGTGGCACTGGGTCATGTGGATATTCATGATAATTGTTTGGGTTCTAATTATACTAGGAGCAGTAGCCATTTTTAAATGGATAACAAAATCCAAAACAGAGTCTTCAGAATCTGCTCTTGAGATGCTAAAGAAGCGATACGCAAAAGGTGAGATAAGTGAAGAAGAGTTCAACAAAATGAAAGAATAAATCACAGAGAGGGGGTAGCAGAGATGAGAAGATTAATAGCTTCATTGGTCATTTTGATATTTGTTGCGAGCCTTTCTTTTGCTCAGGGCATGATGCAGGAAAAGGGTGAGCAAAGCGGGGGACAAATGGAGAAGATGGGTAAAGGCATGATGGGCATGCAAGGTGGAATGATGGCACAAATGATGGGCGGAATGCATCCCATGATGTATAGCATGATGGTTCATCATGTTCTTATGAAAGCCAATACTCTTGATCTTACGGATACCCAGAAGCAAGAGTTAGCAACTATTCAGGAGAAGTACCTTTACCCGATGGTTCGTAAAGAAGCAGACTTTAAGATTTCTCACATGAAGATTATGGGTATGTTACAAGACCCTAACTTTGATCCCGCCAAGGTAAAGGCAGAAGTCAAAGCATCGAACGAGATTAATCTTGAGATGGCAAATATGTCAATAGATGCACTTACAGCAATAAGAAAGGCTATAGGAGTAGAGAACTTTAAAAAAGCAGCGAAGATGATGTCTATGATGGGCGGCGAAACGATTAAGGAGGGAACTACAGTAGAAGAACACAAACATTGAGCTTTTAATAATAAGGAGGTGATAAGTATGAAGAGGAGATTACCGCTTGTAACAGCTTTGATAGCACTCCTTATGTTTTTACCTTTAGTAGGGGTGGTAGCCGGTAGTGGTTCCGAGAAGGAAGAGAGTAGGAAACTTATAGAGACTGCCACAACCCCCGAGGATCACATCAAGATTGCAGAGTACTATGAACAGCAAGCTGTGAGAATGGAGGATGAGGCGAAGTTCCACTCCTCCCTGGCTGATTCGTACAAGAGTAGGGGTAAGCCTCTACTTGGGCTTGCTAAACACTGCGCGGATCTTTCCAAAAGGTATAAGGAAGCTGCAGAGGATTATAAGGCTATGGCATTCTTACACAAAAAGATAGCTCAGGAGATGCAAAAGCAGTAACAAATGAGTTTTCCAGGTACGGAGGAAACCCTCCTGCCTGGGATAACTCTACGACACTTATTAAAGGGGTATGATGAAAATTAATGGTTATTTGTTGGTTGTAACATTCTTGAGTATAGCCATATATGGATGTACTAATCTGCAAAAGAATGAAGATATCGTATTTCAAACATCGACAATTAGCGCCTTGCTTGAAGGGGTTTATGATGGGAACGTAACATATAAAGATTTAAAGAAGCACGGTGATTTTGGGATTGGCACTTTTAATAATCTTGACGGGGAGATGATTGGATTAGAGGGTAGGTTCTATCAAATAAAGGCCGATGGGATAGCTTATTCTGTCCTTGATTCAATGAAAACACCGTTTGCTGTGGTTACTTTCTTTAAACCCGATAAGGCATTATTGTTAGATAAGTTAGCTAACTGTAAGCAATTGGAACAATATCTAGACAATTTGTTACCAACGAAAAACATTATCTATGCTTTTAAAATAAAAGGAAATTTCAAATACATAAAAACTAGGAGCGTTCCGAAGCAAAGTAAGCCATATCCGCCTCTAATTGAAGTCGTAAAAGACCAACCAACATTCGAGTTTAATAATGTGACAGGCACAATTGCAGGATTTTGGTTTCCTGACTATATGGAAGGAGTAAACGTTCCAGGCTATCATTTCCATTTTATTACAGAAGATAGGAAAGCTGGGGGGCATATACTCGATTGCCAGTTGCATAATGGGAGAATTGAAATTGATTATCTTTCTGAATTGTTTATGGCGTTGCCAGAGAATAGTGAGTTTTATAACGCGGATTTAACAAAAAAGAAAACAGGAGAACTCGAGAATGTAGAAAAATAATTTGGATTTAAAAACTCCTTTATAGTTTCAGTGGAGATTTTTTATAAAAATCCTAGAAGCAGTATTAATCTCTAAACACCTTAATTCCGGTTGTTAAATTTATATCTCTAAAAAGATGCCTTTTAATCTTGCGCGTCGTGGTTTTAGGAAACTCTTCGAATTTTATCGCGAAATGCCTAATCTTTTTGTAAGGCTCCAGGGTTTCATTAACATGTCTGACCTCTAACCTTAGAAGTTCCCATACATTCTCATCGTTAATATCTTTACCCATTCTATTTAATCTACCTCTAACCTCGTCAATATTGGGATAGATTATAGCCTGAATATTCTGGTCATCTGGGCTAAATACAAGGACTTCTTCTATATATGTGGATTTAGTTAATTTTTCCTCTATCTCTTCAGGGAATATATTCTTACCACCTTTATTAACAATTACGAATTTCTTTCTCCCAGTTATGTATAGATAACCCTCTTCATCAAAGAATCCTACGTCCCCGGTCATTAGCCATCCATCAGGTGTTAGAGCTTCTTCTGTAGCATTTTCATTCTTATAATATCCCTTCATGATATTAGGACCCTTGACGACTATTTCGCCATTTCCTTCGCTGTCTATGTCCCTTATTTCAACTTCATCACTCGGTATTACCATACCTATGCTTTCGTTCTTAGGTTTTGATAGAGGATTTACAGTAATTAGTGGAGATGCCTCAGTGAGACCATACCCCTGTATTATTGGGAATCCTAGTCCTTCTAATCCACTCGAAACCCACTCGGGCAGAGCCGCTCCACCCGATACTATAAACCTTATTCTATCAAGTCCTAATCGTTCTTTGATCCGATTGCCTATCAGTTTCTTTGGTAGAACCTTAGTTAGAAGCCCTTTAAGCCCCTTCTGATTCGATAACTCTCTAGTTATTCTTAAAAAGAGCTTTTCCAAAATGAGTGGAACATTGAGCCATACCGTCGGACGAGCGTTTTTCAAATCCTCTATCATCTCATTTGGCTTTAGGCTTCTAGCATAGAATACGCTCATACCGTTGTAGAATAGGGTTAACATTCCTGCAGTACATTCGTATGCGTGATGAATCGGAAGAATTGAGAATGCTCTATCGTCAGGCTTGCAGTCTATGACCTTATAAATATCATCTACATTGGACATAACGTTCCCATGGGTTAGCATTACACCCTTTGGGGTGCCAGTGGTCCCAGAGGTAAATAGAATTTCCAAAAGGTCGTGGAAAGAAACATTTTCCCTTTCAACTCCAGTGTAGTATTTACTATAAATTTCATCAAAATTATCCATCACTATTATATGTTTTAGTTCATGCAATTCATCCTTTAAAGACCGAATATCAGTAAGATATGAAGTAGATACAATTGCAGCTTTAGATGATGAAAATCCAAGAATAAATTTGTGTGCATCAAGTGATGCTCTGGCGTCAAGTGGTATAGCAGTTGCGCCTATCCAAGCCACAGAAAAGTAGGATATTGCCCACTCTGGTCTATTCTCACCAAGGATTGCTATATGGTCTCCCCTTTCAAGCCCAAGCTCTTTTAGATGCCTACCTACGCGTTTCACATACTGAAGAACCTGACCGTAGTCGAGCTTGTAGATACTATTCTTCCTAGGTATAAGATAAGCAATGTTATCGCTGTATTTCTCTACACACATTTCTATCATCTCTGGAATGGTTCTAATACCAAATCCCGGTCTCACTTGTGGAGCTTTTTGTACTGATTTATTTAACTTTTCCATAACTTGATGTGATATAATAACATTTTAAAAAGGGATTTAGTTAAAGAAAATTATTGGGTCAAAATTTATTTAGTCTTATTGGTAGAAGAGGTTTTTAATGCATAAAATGATAATCTACTCGTTTCTATTTCTACTTTTATTTTTCCAGTCTCCTTTAGTGTGCGGCATTGAAAAACAGGGCTGTGGGAGTTGGACCTCTAAATCACCAATGCCTACACCACGCACAGAAGTGGCCGCCGCTTTACTTGATGGAAAAATCTACGTTGTTGGAGGGTTCGATTCTCAAGGTGAGACCAATTTAGTGGAAGTATACGATATCACTAAAGGCTCATGGACTGAAATAGCTCCATTACCTACGCCTCTTCATCATACGGGAGCTTCTTCTGTAGGTGGAAAGGTTTACGTTATAGGTGGTTATACAAAAAAATGGAAGCCTGTAGATACTGTGTTTGAATATGACCCCAAACAAAACAAATGGACGAATAAATCCCCTATACCTACAAAAAGAGGAGCTCTTGCTGTCGTAGTAGTTGATGGAAAAATCTATGCAATAGGCGGTGTAGGTGATAATCGCAAAAATGTGTCTGCAAATGAGGTCTATGATCCGAAAGCGGATAAGTGGGAGAAAAGAGCCTCAATACCTACTGCAAGAGATCATCTTGCTATAGGTGTAGTTAATGGAAAGATTTACGCAATAGGTGGAAGAATCCACGGAAATTACGGAAAGAATCTAAATGTTAACGAAGTGTATAATCCTGCTTCGGATAAGTGGGAAAATAATAGCCCGCTTCCTACAAAAAGGAGCGGTATAGCGGCGGCAATACTAGATAATAAAATTTATGTCTTTGGTGGAGAGCAGCGTGCTGGAACATTTAATACAAATGAAAAATATGACCCTGTTACAGACTCATGGCATGAGTGTGCACCAATGCCTACATCCAGACACGGTCTCTCAGCGGTTACTGTGAAAGAAAATATCTATGTGATAGGTGGAGGTCCGAAACCAGGGCTCTCATTTAGTAATGTAAATGAGGTTTTTACACCACAATAAACTGTAGTTTTGAATTTCACATAGTGAGAAATGTTTTTTAAGCTTGCTTTTAGTTTATAATTTGTATTCAATACCTCATCTTAATATGTTAGGATTTGTTCTAGGATTGATATAAAAACATTAAGGAGGGTTTAGAAAATGGCAGATGATAAAAGGTGGTTTGAGAAAAGGGCTCCAGAGATGGCAAAGGGATGGTGGGAATTCTATAATGCGGTTGAGGGTGATACTGTTTTAGATAAAAAGACAAAGGCACTAATCGCAATTTCTGCTTCTGTAGTTGGTAGATGCCCACACTGCTCGGAATCACGCATAAAGAAGGCTATGGCTTTAGGTATAAGTAAAGAAGAGATTGGGGAAGCCATTATGCTGACTGCATTGCTTTCCTCTGGAACAGACATCTTCTGGATAAAGGATACTTATGAAAAGTATCTTGGATAATTGAAGTCATCATAATCTCCTTAGCATTCATCCGACTTTATTTGGTTATAACTATCATTTTATTTTATCTGTAGATAAGATTGTTCTGAGAACTTAATGTAATTCGTCTAACCTAGAAGGATGAACAAGGCTGATGATTTATGCTCAAATGGAGAATGCTTCATAGGTATTTTCCCTATGTCATCTGAATAAACTGCTGAATAAGCGCGACCAGGGTTTCCGGTGCATCTTCCTGGCAGAAGTGGCCGACATTCTCTAATCCGACTATTGGCCCGTTGGGGAAAAGGGTTTTGAAGTCGGTGATTGCCCTTTCTGGAGGGATCGCTCGATCGCGCATGCCTTCGGCAAGCATGGCGGGTTTTCTCCGTAGCTCTTCAACACCGCCTACTTCTTCCTTGACATAATTGGCTACCCGTTGTAAGGCCACATCGAGAGGGAATTCGATGGCGCCCTTGCATTCCTCTTTATTTTCGAAAGGCGCAGAGTAGGCGCGTAGCCACGTTTCATCAACAACTGCTGAATTTTCAAACCCTAAGATTTTCATCACGCTGAGAACAGTACTTCCTAGATTACCCATCACCTCATAATATGAACCATCTTTTAGTTTTTCAGTAACCCACGTAAACCAGGGTGAGGTGTGCAAGGGTGGTAACTTAGGCGCATTCTTCACAAAGGGACTATAACCAAGAAGCGTATTCATTAAGCAAAAGCGTTTGACGCGTTCAGGGTGACGAACGGTGTATGCACCACTTATGGGCCCGCCCCAGTCTTGGACTACAAACGTAATATCCCACAGATCCAGTTCTTCTATAAGCGCCGTCAAGTTTTCTACGTGAGTGCGAAGATGGTATTCTTTGTCTTGCGGTGTTTCACTTTTTCCAAAACTCATGTGATCCGGCACGATCACTCGATGTGTCTTTGAAAGCGGGGGGATAAATTTGCGATATAAATACCCCCATGTTGGCTCACCGTGAAGACAAATAATAGGTTCTCCTTTTCCTTCATCAACGTAGTGCATACGAAAGCCGGTAGTCTCACTAAAATGGGGCTCAAAAGGAAACGTTCCGTTAAAAGTTTCATCAGCGGGTATCATATTGGTAATCCTTAGTTGATTTTAATAAGTAGTTAGGCAATAAATCACATTCACAACACATTGCTATTAACTATTATCTCACTAGGGATAATCTCTTGTCAAGAAAAAATTTGTATCTACTTTCCATTTTCATAAGAATCAGGAATTATAAGAGGTCGTTTATTTGTGGATTAGAATACTTGACTATGATTAAAAAATCGGTGCTGGAGTTATATTTATGAACCAACTTGCATTTCAGGATTATATGGAGAGAAACAAATGCTGGGGTTGTGGGAGTAGCAATGAATTGGGTTTGCACATAAAGAGTTATTGGTCAGGTGATGAATCGGTCTGCACATGGAAGCCGCATCAACATCATATGGCTGGTCCAACACACATTCTAAATGGTGGAATTATTGCTACCCTTATAGATTGCCATTCGGTTTGCACTGCTATTGCCGCCGCATATAGGGAAGAGGGTAGGGAGCTAAATACAGAGCCATTCATCTGGTATGTTACGGCATCTTTAAAGATAGACTATATCAGACCTACGCCGATAAGCGAGCCTGTTACCCTTAGGGCACGCGTTAAAGAAATCAAGGGAAGAAAATCGGTTGTGATATGTTCCCTCTATTCTAAAGGTGAAGAGTGTGCCCGCG
>JAHFBK010000021.1:13852-23436 GCA_023250035.1 Candidatus Dadabacteria bacterium | reverse complement strand
GAATGGAAAACTCTTTAAACGGAAATAGGAGGCTTCACCTCGATATACTGGATTTTCCCTTAGTGCTAATCAAGACAATCTTTGCTCCTCTACTACCCAAAGTCATAAGTGATGGTCAGGTTAAAGGAAGTGTTAGCTTATCCTTAACTTCAAATCACTTTCTTCAAGAAGAATATTCATTTGATGGAAGATTAACTATAAAAGGCGTTTCCTTCACAGGTAAGTATAACGATAATTATTTTTATATTAATGGAATAAATGGAACAATTTTGTTAAAGGATAAAATCAAACCAGAAAACCCTCTAGCCTCTTTAATGAGAGAACGCTTAACACTGGATCAAAGGGTATTTAGAGGCTTTATAGATGCCGTTACCCCAGATTATCTGAATAAAGAAGGGGAATTTCTAAGTATCAGAGAAGTAGAATATGGATTTTTAAGAATTGAGGATATAGAATGTGAAGTCGAGTTGGATAAAAGTAAACTCAATATAAAACGGTTTGAATCCACACTTTATAAAGGCAAAGTATTTGGCACAAGTTTAATGGATTTTAGTGGAGGGGAACCTGAATATAATACCTCACTTCTCTTTAAAGGTATAAGCCTACAGAGTATTACAGACAGCATACCTTCAATCAAGGACTATATTACAGGTAGAATAAACGGAATTATTTGGCTCACTGGGAATGGTACAAAACTCAACACTATTGATGGGCCTTTTCATTTTTGGGATATCGAGTCAAAAGACGAGGATAGAAGAATTGGAAGGGCGTTTCTAAAACATCTCGGCGCAAAGGAAAAATTCTTTTTTGGAACATCACATAAATACGATAATGCCGAGATTTACGGTTATGTCAAGGACGGTGTGATTACATTTAAAGAGCTTGACATTTCGCATAGCTTCTTAGGTTTTAAGGATCTGTCTGTTAAGGTAGACGAAAAAAGAAATTCTATATCTGCAGCTCATTTTCTTTCAATTATAAGGGAAATGGCAAAGAGGGCCGGCAGGCTTAAAATCGAATTCGGAAAATAGAGAAAAGAGGAGAAATAAAAATGTCTAAAACAACTATTGGGTTTCAAGTAGTGATTTTAACTGTAACCATTTCCCTTTTATCATGCGCAACCGTAACAGTCAATGTCTACTTTCCTGCGGAAGAGGTAAGACAGGCTTATGAAACATTAGAAGAGGAACTTCTAAAACCACCTCAAGAAGAAACCCCAGGAACTGAGAAAGCTCCTAAACAAGGTGAGATAGAGAAAAAGCCTCAGTCCCTTCTGAAGTATCCAGATAAACCACAGCTTCAATCTAGAAGGTTAATTATCCTTACGAGAAAATTCTCGCTAGACCTTGGCACGTTTGCGTGGGCACAGGATTATCTTGACAAAGCGATTGTAAATGAAATTAGAAATATGCCGGATGTAGTGCAAGCATACAGGAATAGAGGGGGGCGCCTTGATGTCATAAACAATATGTTATCACAGGGCAAGGTTGGAATAGGGAATAAAGGACTTTTAGTAGATAGGGGTAATCTCACAAAAGATGAAAAGGACCCTTTCAATGCTGAAAATAAAGATAGAGAAACTATAATTGAGGGGATGGCTACGGCAATTGTAAAAATTAATAACATTGACCCAACTCCTCAAAATATAAAAAAGGTGATTCCCGAAGCAGCAGAGCAGTTTGCTGCTGTTAGAAGAAACGAAGCTCAACCTGGATGGTGGATTCAGCTTCCTGACGGCAGTTGGAGGCAAAAATGAGATGCCTAATGCTATTGAATGAATAATGAGTAGCACATCTAAGATCGGTATTGTAATTCCTTACTGGAGCAATATCGCCAAAACACAACTCATCGAAATCGCAAGGCTTGTAGAAGAGCTTGGTTACGACTCTATCTGGGTTCCTGAGATGTGGGGGAGAGACGCCTTCTCACTTCTCACACTCCTTGCTCTTAACACAAAAAAGGTAAAACTTGGAACGGGGATTGTATCCGTATTTAGCCGGACACCGGCTCTGTTAGCTCAGACTATTGCAACGCTCGATGAAATTTCGGAGGGACGGATGATTCTCGGACTGGGAACAAGCGGTCCTATCGTTATAAAAGACTGGCATGGATTAGAGTTTGAAAAACCCCTTCAGAGAACAAGAGAGTATGTAGAAATTATAAGAATGATCTTAAGCGGAGAACGGGTAGATTACGATGGAGAAATATTTAAACTCAAAAATTTTCGCCTTCAGTTTACACCTATAAGAAAATATATTCCTATTTACATCGCTTCACTTGGCCCCAAAAATGTTCAGCTTACTGGAGAACTAGCGGATGGGTGGATTCCTTTCTTAGTTCCGCCGGAGTATCTTCAGGATGCTAAAAAGGATCTTATGGCTGTAGCGAAGGCTAAGGGAAGGGATTCAGATCAAATCATGGTATGTCCTTATATTCCTGCGTGCATATCTAGAGATGTTGACTCATCAAAAAGAGTGGTTCAAGAACACATAGCTTACTACGTTGGAGGAATGGGAACATTTTATTATAAAATGATGAGCCGGCTTGGCTTTCAAAATGAAGCAGACCTTATAGTAAAGGCATGGAAGAGAGGAAGTAAAAGTCAAGCAATTCAAGGTGTAAGTGACACTATGCTAAATTCTATTGCGATAGTTGGGACTAAAGACGAGGGCAAGAAAAAACTAAAAGAATACATACAGGCTGGAGCAGATTTGCCAATACTTATTTTCCCACCTAAGTCATCTCGTGATATGGTAGAAGAAACGATTAGAGAACTCGCACCAGGGAGTTAGTGAGAAAATATCCCGCTAGTTTGAGATCTTATCAGCAAAATAAACTTGGTTAAAGAAAACCATACCAAGTGGATTGAGGTTAAGACCGACCACATAAGGTTTTATCATACTCTGTTGAATCGATCTCAGGATAGGGGCAATTGGAACATCTGTCTCGGTTAGAATTTTCTGTGCTTCTTTATAAAGAGCGACACGTTTTTCAGGATTCTCTTCTACAGCCGCTTTCTCTACGAGTTCATCGTATAGTTTGTTACACCATCTTGTTTCGTTGTTTCCGCTGTTACACTCAAAGAGGTTCATAAAATTATGCGGGTCTGGGAAATCCGCACCCCAGTTGGCGCGAAACACCTGAGGAGGGTCAGTGTCAAGTGTGCTTAGATAGACCTTCCATTCCTGATTCTGGAGTTCTACATCTACTCCTAGATACCTCTTCCACATGCTTTGTAGAGCCTCAGATACGATTCTATTACTTCCGACGTCGGGATACAAAAAGACTACCTCCGGAAAACCATTTCCATCGGGGTATCCTGCTTCAGCAAGCCATGCCCTAGCCTGCTCAGGATTAAACTCGATTCCAATTTCAGAATCGTACCCTAGCATCCCCTGTGGAATCCAAGAGGTTGTAGGAACTCCTGCACCCTGGATAAGCTCAGCAATCTTAGCCCTGTCTATAGCTGCAGAAAACGCCCGTCTTACAAGGGGGTTATCAAATGGTGGTTTCTTTACATTAAACCCTATATAATTTCCTCTGAACTGCGGCTCTGTGTTAAACTCTCGTGAAAGTCTCAGTCTTGGGACTTCGAGGGTTGGTATGCTTCTTCCGTCAATATAGTCAAGCTCTCCACCTTCATAGAGGGCTAATGCCGATGTCGGATTCTCATTCATTATCATTTCGACTTCGTTAAGTTTTGGTTTCTCTCCCCAGTAATTTGGGTTCTTAGTGAGTAAGATCTTTTCGTGATGACGCCAATTGGAGAGAACGAATGGTCCTAGAGTTACTACATTCTTAGGGTCGGTCCATTTTAAGCCGTGTTTTTTAACAACATCCTCTCTCATTGGAAAGGTTGACATGAAGGTAAGAAGGCTAAGGAAGTAAGAAGCCGGTCGCTTTAATTTCACTAGGAGGGTGCTGTCATCTATTGCTTTTACACCGACCTTTTGTGGGTTATCCTCTTTGCCAGTGTTATATTCCTCTGCGCCTTCAATATCATAGAGAAAATATGCATAATCAGCCCCTGTCTTGGGGTTTAGAAGACGCTTCCATGAGTATTCAAAATCCTTTGCCTTAAGGGGCTTTCCGTCGCTCCAGAATACATTTTTTCTTAAATGGAAGATTATCGTTTTTCCCTCTTCGCTTATCTCCCAGCTCTCAGCAAGAGATGGCTCAGGTTTATAGGCTTTTCCAAACCTAGTAAGCCCGTCCATTATGTTAAGTATTATAGTGTATGAAGTGCTATCTGTTGCAAGAGACCAATCAAGCGTAGGAGGATCAGAGCCAATATTTATGTTAAGGGAATCTCTATTTGGTAAAGCTGTTGATAAAGATTCTTTTTCCCTGTCTTCACATTGAAGGAGAAGAACAGCAAGAATTAATAATGTAATAAGCCTACAAACCATAAGATTATATTTATCATAATTTAATTACCTTTGTCTACCGTTTTTGTTAAAAAGTGGGTTCGGCATAACATTTTAAATTCCGAAAATATAGCGCAAACCTTCAGTTTCTATAATATCTACAATTAATTTATCACTATGTAGCGGCGACCTTCAGGTCACCACATAGAAATGTCATGGAGAGCTGAAGCCTTCCTCTACATTTAGAAGTTATTTCTAGAATTCATACCACGACGGGTGGTTCGACAAACTCATCTTGAGTTAGACAGAAATGATATATTTATCAATTAAGATATTGTTTTAAACCCTCTTCTAGAGGAAGCGGTGAGAACGAGAATATATCTTGTACCTCCTTCATATCACATACATTATCCTCTTCAAGCATTATGAGCTGATCTAGCGTTAAGGGAGGGTTTCTAAGAACTGTTTGGAAAAGATATGCGGGAGGGTACATCAAAAAACTTGGAATTGGAATTAGAACTCTCTCTACATTCAGGACTATCAATAATACCTTTATTATCTCCTTAAGTGTTAATTTCTTAGTGCCGCCTAATTGAAACGTTTTTCCATCGGTTTTCTGGTTAGTTAAAGCCTGAACAAAAAAGTGTGCAACGTCTCCAACATAAATGGGCTGTAGTTTTCCACCTTTTATTACAGGGATAAATGGAGAAAGCTTTATTATTCGTATAAAGGTATTTATAAACTCATCATCGGGGCCGAAGATTATCGAGGGTCTGAATATGGTATGGTTTAGACCGCTTTTCCTTAAATATTCCTCAGCCATCCATTTTGTGGAATGATATCTGCTTCTCGCATCTGGCCTTGTTCCGAGTGCGCTCATATGGATAAATTTCTTTACACCAGAATCCTTTGCCAAGTCAACAAGGCTCTTAGTTCCCTGAAAGTGAACCCTTTCAAATGTCTGTGTTTCTACCTCTTTGATTATTCCAACTAGATGAATTAGATAACTTAAATCTTGAAAGAAGGACTTATCAATTGAGGATTTATTTGTAATGTCTCCTTTATAGATCTCTATCCCATGTTTTTTTAGGTCTTCTGACCCATCAGGCTTTCTTACAAGGCACCTTACTTTCCACTTATCTTCTAGGAGTTTTTTTACAATACTTCTTCCAACAAAACCCATACCGCCTGTGACTCCAACAATTTCCTCTTTCATGATTTTAGTAATATTACGTGTAATAGCTCAGCCACAAAGACACAAAGATTAGAAATATAATTCTTTTATTTCATTTTTAATTTTACAACAATTGAATCTTCTTTTTTTATTATGGAACATTAATACCAATGTTTTCTTTGTGCCTTTGTGCCTTAGTGGCGGATTAGTTTTATCTACTCAGATGAAATCAAAACAAGTACCGTTCCGCTCTCGACGGCGTCTCCCTCTTTGACCTTTACTTCTTTAACTCTGCCTTCTATCGGTGATTTAAGTTCGCTTTCCATCTTCATCGCCTCTATGACGATCACACCTTCTCCTTCCTTCACCCCATCATCGTTAGTTTTGAGAATCTTTACTACACGGCTCGGCATAGGTGATTTTATCTCTTGAACCCCTGAGATAACCCCCTTTGATATCTCCCTTTCTCTCTCTGAGATCGATTCAAATTCATAAAGGTCCCCACCCACGAATACCTCAACCTTTTTGCCCTTTTTTAGTATTCCTGCCCCAATTGACCTGCCATCTACTATGATTGAGTAAAAGCTTTCATCAATCTTTTGAAATTCAAGTGGGATCCCTTTCTCTGCAAAAGTACATTGCCCATCTGTCCCGCTAGTGCCGGCAATTTCGACCTCTGTTTGCCTTCCTTCTTCTTCAAGTTTGATCTTGTATGTCTGATCCTGAAATTTGAATGTATACATCATATAAGTGGATTCCTTGAAACTGCTAATTTTCTACTAAGGAGCTTCCAATTTGAGGCTGGTGCTTGTTTTGAAGTTTCTACTTCCTTTGTTGAATTCCTCATTGCAAGAGCTGCAGCAATAAGCGCTGGTTCAATTTCGCCTAAAGAGGGTGGGAGTAATTCGGGATGGCGTTCTATAAAGCCAGTATCGATCTCTCCACGAATAAACTCTTCATTCTCCATGATTCTCCGGAGAAAACCAATATTTGTTTTTACTCCAAGGACTATATATTCGCAAAGAGCAGTTGCCATCCTTTTTATTGCCTCTTGTCTAGTTCCTCCCCATACAATGAGCTTTGAAAGCATAGGGTCATAAAATGTGGTTACCTCATACCCATTGTAGATTGACGAATCGTCTCTTACACCAGGGCCACTTGGAGTCCGTAGGTATTCGAGCTTTCCAGGAGAGGGAAGGAAGTTCTTCTCCGGGTCTTCGGCATAAACTCTACACTCAATTGCATGACCTTTAATAGATAAATCATCTTGACTGAATGAGAGTTTTTCACCAGCTGCGATTCTTATCATCCACTTTACAATATCAAATCCTGTAATCATTTCTGTTACAGGGTGCTCAACCTGAACGCGTGTGTTCATCTCAAGGAAATAAAAGTTCCCATTCTGATCAAGAATATACTCAACCGTTCCTGCACCTCGGTAAGATACCGCCTTTGCAATTCTTACGGCAACCTCTCCCATCTTTCTTCTAGTCTCATCTCCAATTGCAGGTGAGGGTGCTTCTTCGATTACCTTTTGATGCCTTCTCTGAATCGAGCATTCACGCTCAAAAAGATGTAAAATTCTTCCGTAGGAGTCTCCAATTACCTGAATCTCTACGTGGCGTGGACGCTCGATGAATTTTTCTATATAGACTGAATCATCGCCAAAAGCGGAGCGAGCCTCGCTTCTTGCCATGCGGAGAGAACTTTTAAAATCTTCTTCTTTTCGGACGAGCCTCATTCCCTTTCCACCACCCCCTGCCGAGGCTTTTATCATGACCGGGTAGCCGACACGCTTGGCTATAACCCCGGCTTCAACATCACTTGCCGCTCCCTCTGAACCTGGAGCAATAGGAACATTGGCTTCTTGAGCAATTCGCCTTGCTGTTACTTTATCTCCCATAAGGCGAATGGCTTCTGATGAGGGACCGATAAAGATGATTCCCTCTTTTTCACACATCTCTGCAAATGTATGATTCTCGGAAAGAAAGCCGTATCCGGGATGAACCGCTTCTGCGCCAGAGCGTTTTATAACATCAATGATTTTTTCTATTACCAGATAGCTTTCTCCGGGTGCAGGAGGCCCAATATTATATGCCTCGTCTGCCATTGTAACGTGAAGCGAGCGGCGGTCAATGTCAGAGTAAACCGCTACGGTTTTTACACCCAGATCTCTAGCGGCTCTTATAATTCGGACGGCGATTTCACCTCTATTCGCAATCAGGATTTTATTAAACATCATGTTTTTCCTCATTAATTATCTTGCCACAAAGTCACTAAGACACGAAGTTTTTCTTCTTAAGGAATTGGGAATTAGACATTTGGAATTGGGCACCTCTAATTCCCCATCCCGATCCCCGATCTAGTCGGGGACTAATTCCTAACTTCATGCCTTGGTGCCTTGGTGGTTGATTTGTCATCTACCCTCCGCTATAAGGGTATATTCCCGTGCTTTCTCGGTGGGTTTGTTTCCCTTTTTCCTTCGAGCATCTCGAAAGCCCCTATAACTCTTGACCTCGTGTCCTCAGGCCTTATTACCTCATCTATATAACCGAGCTCCGCTGCTCTATATGGGTTTGCAAAGGTGTTTCTGTAATCGTTAGCAAGCCTTGCTCTCTCTGTTTCAGGGTTCTCAGCCTTCTCGATTTCCTTTCTTGCAATGATATTCACAGCCCCTTCCGGACCCATTACTGCGATCTCGGCTGTAGGGTATGCGTAGTTTATGTCTCCCCGTATATGTTTTGAAGACATAACGTCGTAAGCGCCACCGTAGGCTTTCCTTGTTATTACTGTAACCCTAGGCACTGTAGCTTCACAGTATGCGTAGAGAAGTTTTGCACCATGTTTGATAATCCCACCCCACTCTTGAGCCGTGCCAGGAAGAAACCCGGGGACATCAACAAAGGTAAGAAGTGGAATATTAAAACAGTCACAGAACCTCACAAACCTTGCTCCCTTTACTGAGGCGTTTATATCAAGGCAACCTGCAAGTACATTTGGTTGATTTCCTACTATACCAATGACACGGCCAGCAAGCCTTGAAAACCCAATTACGATATTTTGTGCAAAATGCTCCTGGACTTCAAAAAAGTATTCGTCATCAACAACTCCACGAATCACGTCCTTAATATCGTAAGGCTTATTTGGGTTTTCAGGTACAGCGTCTTTAAGCCTCATGTCACGACGGTCGGGCGCGTCATCACAGGAAATCCTTGGTGGGTCTTCCATATTATTTGATGGGAGAAAGCCAAGAAGCTCGCGGATTACTTGAATGCACTCGCGATCATCAGAAGTTGCGAAGTGCGCTACACCACTTGTTGAATTGTGAATCATAGCTCCACCTAGTTCTTCTCTGGTCACCTCTTCATGTGTAACTGCTTTAATCACATCTGGTCCAGTGATAAACATGTAGCTTGTGTCTTTTACCATGAGAATAAAATCAGTCATTACAGGTGAGTAAACTGCTCCTCCAGCACATGGTCCCAAGACGGCTGATATTTGAGGAACAACGCCTGACGCAAGTACGTTTCTTAAAAATATTTCTGCATAGCCTGCAAGGCTCTCTACGCCTTCTTGGATTCTCGCTCCACCAGAGTCGTTAAGACCAATAACAGGTGCTCCCACCTTCATAGCTAGGTCCATGATTTTGCAAATTTTCTTTGCGTGAACCATTCCCAGGGAACCACCAAAGACAGTGAAATCTTGAGCGAATACAAATACTTGTCGCCCATCAATCTTGCCGTAACCTGTAATAACTCCGTCGCCAAGAAATCTATTCTTTTCCATATCGAAATCCGTGCATCTATGAACGACAAACTTATCAAGCTCTACAAAAGAATTTTTATCGAGAAGGAGGTTTATCCGCTCTCTTGCAGCGAGTTTTCCCATATCATGTTGCTTTTGTATTCTTACAGCGCCACCACCTAGTTCTGCTTCCTTCTCTTTTCCCTCAAGAAATGCGATCTTATCACTCATTTTTTACTCCTTCCCTTTGGCTCGACAAAAATCTACTCTTAAGCAATAACGTTGGCAAGTCAGGTTTT